>NZ_JBKJFM010000068.1:0-29859 GCF_046614825.1 Streptomyces nanhaiensis | reverse complement strand
CCGCGTCGTGTGCGGCCGTGATGGCCTCCGTACGCGACAGCCGGACGGGCGCCCCGCAGGTGTCCGGCCCGCGCGGCTCCGGCCCCGGCACCGACGGGGTGTCCCCGAGCAGCGCGCCCGCGCGCTCCCGTAGAGGCGACGCCTCAGTGGCCCGCCGGAGTTCGCGCCGACGCCTGCGCCGCTCCCCGCTCGGGACGGTGCCGCCGGGGCCCCGGTGGCGGCCGGGGCCTGCCGCCAGAGGGCGCAGGGGCGGGCGGGTGGAGGGACGGGAGGCAGGGGCACGGGAGGCGGAGGTGCGCGGCCGGAGGCGTGGTGGGGTGCTCATGCCGCCCGACGGTAGGCGGGAACGCCGGCCTCGTCCGGGCACGGCTTTCCTCCGTGGATTACCGGCCGGTTGTGGACAACTCCGTCACCTGCCGGAGTGACACCACGACGCCCAGCAGCCCCGGCCCGGTGTGTGCGCCGATGACCGCCCCCACCTCGCTGACGTGCAGTTCCCCGAGTCCCGGCAGCCGGTCTCGCAGCCGCTGCGCGAGTTGGTCGGCACGGTCCGCGGCCGACAGGTGGTGGACGGCGACGTCCACGTCGGCGTCGCCCGCCCGCTCCGCCACGATCTCCTCCAGACGGGCGATGGCCCGGGAGGCGGTGCGGACCTTCTCCAGCATGCCGATACGGCCGTCCTCCAGCTCCAGCAGGGGCTTGACCGCCAGGGCCGAACCCAGCAGGGCCTGGGCCGCGCCGATGCGGCCGCCGCGCCGCAGGTACTCCAGGGTGTCGACGTAGAAGAACGCGGAGGTCCCCTCCGCCCGCTTCCGGGCCGCGGCGACCGTCTCGTCCAGCGTGCCGCCCGCCTCGGCGGCCTCGGCGGCGGCCAGGGCGCAGAACCCCAGCGCCATCGCCACCATGCCGGTGTCGACCACCCGCACGGGTACGGGCGCCTCGCGCGCGGCGGTCACGGCCGCGTCGTAGGTGCCGGACAGCTCGGCCGACAGATGGAGGGAGACGATGCCCTCCACTCCCGGCTCCCGCGCGATGGAGCGGTACACCTCGGCGAACACCTGCGGGCCGGGACGCGAGGTGGTGACGGACCGCCGTCTCCGCAGGGCCTCGGCCAGCGAGCGGGCGGAGAGCTCGGTCCCCTCCTCCAGCGCCCGGTCGCCCAGCACCACGGTCAGCGGCACCGAGGCGATGCGGTGGTGTTCCAGTGCCGCCTGCGGCAGGTAGGCCGTGGAATCAGTGACGATCGCGACATGGCGGGACATGGGGCGGAGATTACCGGGCCCTTCCCCGCCGCGATGAGGCGAGCGGTGCGACGCGGTCCGCGGCGCGGCGTCCCGCTACCCGGTGGTTCACTCAACGGCCTTTCGCGGTGGTGCGGTTCGGGTGATCGGGAGGGACGGTGCGGGCCGGTCCGCCCGGCCGGCGCGGCCGGACGCGGAGGACCTCGCGGGGCTCAGGACGCGCTCTGCGGGCGTCCCCTGCCGAAGTCCGGGCCGAACTCCTTGGTGAAGTCGGTGCCGAAGTCCGCCGTGCGGCCGTGCGAGGCGTCCTTCGGCCCCTCGATGCCCGGCGCCCGCGGGGTCTCCGCACCGGGTGCGGCGGTCTCGGAGGCCGTGTCGGGGGCGGTGTCGGAAGTGGCCTCGGGGGCGGGGGCGGGGGCCGTCCAGTGCCGCAGCGCGCCCGCCTCGATCTCGATCTGCTCGCTCAGCGCGGCCAGCCCGTCCTCGTCGTGCCGCCGGGCCCGGTCCTGTGCGGCGAAACGCAGCGAGTCTGCGGAGGCGCGGATGCGTCCGGCGCGCTCCCGCGCGTCCGGGAGGCGGGCGGCGATCCGGCCGCGGTCCGGCTCCCGCTCCATCAGCAGCCGCAGCTCGCCGTCGAGCTGGCGGGCGTGCTCTTCGAGCCGGTCGAGCAGGCCGGCCGCCTCGCTCAGCGAGGGGTCGTGCCGGATCCCGGTCTCCAGTGCGCGGCGCGTGCTGTCCAGGGAAGTGCGCAGCTCCAGCCGTACACGGGCCAACTCCCCCATGGGGCCCGGCTGGGCGCTGCGGGCCTTCAGCGTGGTCTCCTCGACGGTGCGGCGTACCTGCTGCCCCGTCCGCTCCACGCCGCGCCTGACCGCTCGCACGGTCTTCACCGTGGCGATCGCGCCGAGGACGACGAAGAGCACGAAGAGGAAGGCCAGCAGACCGATGACGAACTCCACAGCTCCGCTCCTTCGTCGGCCGGTGTGCCACCGCCCTCCGGAGCCCGGAGGGCGGTCGTCCTCCCAGGGTAAACGCGCGGGGCCGGTCCCGGGTTCCGGCGGGCCCGGAACGCCTCCGCATCCGTCCCGTAGGGGTCCCGGGGGCCGCCCGGACCGGAGCCCGCCCCCGTCCTGTCCCTCCCCCCGCCTTCTCGCCGCGGCCCGCCCGCTGGTCTACCGTCGGTCCACGCCCGTACTGGACTGGATGGTGGTGCGCCGATGCACACGCACGCGGAGACGGGCCCGGCCGGACGCCGGGCCGGAGGCCCGGCCGGGAACCCGCCCGGCGACCTGGCCAGCGACCTGGCCGCCGTCGTGGGACGCGACCACGTCAGGACCGACGACGGGGCGCTGGCCGCCTACGCCCGCGACGCCACCCCCCTCTTCCACGCCCGGCCGCAGGCCGTGGTGCTGCCCGGTTCCACCGAGGAGGTCGCCGCGGTCCTGCGGTACGCCACCGAGCGGGGCGTACCGGTCGTACCGCGCGGCGCGGGCTCCAACCTGTGCGCCGCCACGGTGCCCCTGCGCGGCGGCATCGTCATGGTGCTCACCCGGCTCGACCGGATCCTGGAGGTCAGCCCCGCCGAACTGCTGGCCCGCGTCCAGCCCGGGGTGACCACCGCCGCACTCGCGGACGCGGCGGCGCGCGAGGGCCTGCTGTACGCCCCCGACCCCGGCAGCCGTACCGTCTCCACCGTCGGCGGCAACGTGGCGACCTGCGCCGGCGGCCTGCGCGGCCTGAAGTACGGCGTCACCCGCAACCACGTGCTCGGTCTGGAAGCCGTACTGCCCACCGGTGAGGTGATCCGCACCGGCGGGCGGCTGTGGAAGGACGTGGCCGGCTACGACCTCACCCGGCTGCTGACCGGCTCCGAGGGCACCCTCGCGGTGATCACCGAGGCCACCGTGGCCCTGCTGCCCGCCCCCGAGGAGACCGGTACCGGGGTCGCCTACTTCGACTCCCTCGCCGACGCCTCCCGGGCCGTGGCGGCCGTCATCGCCGACGGGATCGTCCCGGCCACGCTGGAGTTCCTCGACCGCAAGTGCGTCTCGGCCGTGGAGGAGTTCGCCGGGCTCGGCCTGCGGCGGGACGCCGGGGCGCTGCTGCTCTTCGGCGACGACGGGTCCAGGCGCACCGTGGCCGGCACCCTCGCCCGTATCGGGGAGGTGTGCCAGGGGTCCGGCGCCCTGGAGGTCACCCTCGCCGAGGACGTCGCCCGCGCCGACGCCCTGCTCGCCGCCCGCCGCTGCTCGCTCCCGGCGCTCTCCCGGCTGGGTTCGCTCACGATCCTGGAGGACGCCACCGTGCCCCGCCACCGGCTCGCCGAGATGGTGGACCGCATCGACGAGATCGCCGACCGCCACGACCTGCGGATCGCCACCTTCGGCCACGCCGGGGACGGCAACCTCCACCCCACCTGCGTGCTCGACCCCGACGACGGCGAGGGAACCGAGCGCGCCCACCGGGCGTTCGCCGAGATCTTCGCGGCCGCCATCGCCCTGGACGGCACCATCACCGGCGAGCACGGCGTGGGCGCGGCCAAACTGCCCTACCTCGCCGACCGGATCGGGGACGACCAGGTCGCCCTGCTGCGCCGCGTCAAGAAGGCCTTCGACCCGGCGGGCATCCTCAACCCGGGAAAGCTCGGATCCTGACTCCCACCCCGCCCGAAGGCGGGGGTGTCCACGGAGGAACCCATTGACCGACTCCGCACCCCGTCCCGATCCCGCCTCCACTCCCGAGCCCCCGTCCGGCCCCGGCCCCGCGCCCGGTCCCGGCCGGGGCGAGGGCCTCGGCGTCTTCGACAAGGCGCTGCTCGACCGCTGCATCTCCTGCGGGTTCTGCCTGCCCGCCTGCCCCACCTACTCCCTCACCCGCCAGGAGCCGTCCTCCCCGCGCGGCCGCATCACCCTGATGCGGGCACTGGAGTCCGGCGACCTCGCCCCGGACGACCCCACCCTGGCCGAGGAGTCGTCGTTCTGCCTGGGCTGCCGGGCCTGCGAGACGGTCTGCCCGGCGGGCGTGGAGTACGGGCGGCTGCTGGAGCAGTGGCGCGACCACCAGTGGCAGGGGCGCGACCGGCCCCTGATCGCCCGTCTGCTGATGGCCCTGGTGTCCCGGCCGTGGCTGCTGCGGCTCCAGGGGGTGGTGCGCCGCCACGCCCGCGACCGCCGCACCGCCCGCGGCAGCCGTCCCGCGCACGGCAGCCGTCCCGCAGGCGGGGAGGGCGAGCAGACGGTGTCGCTGATGCTGGGCTGCGTGGAGCGCGGGCTGTACCCGTCCGTCTCGCGCGCCGTGCGCGAGCTGCGGCCGGAGGTCACCGTCCCCCCGGGGCAGGGCTGCTGCGGCGCGCTGCACGCCCACAACGGCGACTCCGCCGCCGGCGCCGAGATGGCCCGCGCGCTCGGCGAGCGGCTGCCCGGCACCGTCGTGACCACCGCCGGCGGCTGCGCCGCCCACCTCGCCCACCACCTGGGCCGGGACCGTGTCAGGGAGCTGAGCGACTACCTGGAGCGCACCGGCCACCGCCCCGCGGGCCGGGTCACGGTCGGCGGCCGTCCGGCGCGGGTCGCCCTCCAGGACTCCTGCCACCTGCGCAACGGCCTGGGCGTGACCCGTCCGCCCCGCGAACTCGTCGCCGCGGTGGCCGACTACGTCGAGCTGCCCGGCGCGGGCGACTGCTGCGGCGCCGCCGGCACGTACGCGATGCTGCGGCCGGACGACAGCCGGGCCGTGCTGGATCCGAAGCTGGAGGCCCTGCGGGAGCTGGACGTGGACTACGTCGTGGCGGTCAACCCCGGCTGTCTGCGCCAGCTGCGGCAGGGGCTGCGCCGCACGCGCTCCCGGACGAAGGCCGTGCACCTCGCCGAACTGCTCGCCATGGCAGCGCGGTCGGAGCCGGAAGGCGGGCCGGCTGCCGGTCCGGAACCCGGACCGGGAACGGCCGCCGGACCGGCGGGGGGACCGGCGGAGGGCTGAACGCGCACGGCTGCGGGCCGCGGCCGGCCGGCCGCGGCCCGCAGCCGCATCACGTACGTGCCCGGGGTCAGGCGGGGACGATGTTCACCAGCTTCGGCGCCCGCACGATCACCTTGCGGACATCCGCCCCGCCCAGCGCGCCGGTGATCGCCGGCTCGGCCAGCGCCAGGGCCTCCAGGTCGGCCTCGGAGATGTCCGGGGAGACCTCCAGCCGGGCCTTGACCTTGCCCCGCACCTGCACGACGCAGGTCACGGTCTCGTCCACCACGTACCGCGGATCGGCCACGGGGAAGTCCTCGTGGACGACGCTGGTGTCGTGGCCCAGCCTGTGCCACAGCTCCTCGGCGATGTGGGGGGCCAGTGGCGCGATCAGCAGCACCATGCGCTCGGCCACCGAACGCGGCACCTGGCGCAGCCGGGTGACGTGGTTGTTCAGCTCGGTGATCTTCGCGATGGCGGTGTTGAAGCGCAGGCCCTCCATGTCCTGCCGCACCCCGTCGACCGCCTTGTGCAGCGCGCGCAGGGTCTCCTCGTCCGGCTCGGCGTCGGCGACCGCGACCTCGCCCGTCGTCTCGTCGACGACGTTGCGCCACAGCCGCTGCAGCAGCCGGTACTGGCCGACGACCGCGCGGGTGTCCCACGGGCGGGAGACGTCCAGCGGGCCCATGGCCATCTCGTACAGCCGCAGGGTGTCGGCCCCGTACTCGGCGCAGATCTCGTCCGGGGTGACGGCGTTCTTCAGGGACTTGCCCATCTTGCCCAGCGCCCGGTCGACCTTCTCGCCGCCGTACCAGTAGGCGCCGTCGCGCTCCTCGACCTCGGCGGCGGGCACCGCGATGCCGCGGGAGTCGCGGTAGACGTAGGCCTGGATCATGCCCTGGTTGAACAGCTTGTGGAACGGCTCGGCCGAGGAGACGTGCCCCAGGTCGTACAGCACCTTGGACCAGAAGCGGGCGTACAGCAGGTGCAGCACGGCGTGTTCGGCGCCGCCGACGTACAGGTCCACGCCGCCGGTGGGCATCCCCTCGCGCGGGCCCATCCAGTAGCGCTCGATCTCCGGGTCGACCAGCTTCTCGTCGTTGTGCGGGTCCAGGTAGCGCAGCTCGTACCAGCAGGATCCGGCCCAGTTGGGCATGGTGTTGGTCTCGCGGCGGAACCTGCGCGGGCCGCGCCCGTCGCCCAGGTCCAGCGTGACGTTCACCCACTCCTCGTTCCGCGACAGCGGGGTCTCGGGCTCGGTGTCGGCGTCGTCGGGGTCGAAGGTGCGCGGGGAGTAGTCCTCGACCTCGGGCAGTTGCAGCGGCAGCATCGACTCGGGCAGCGCGTGTGCCACGCCGTCCTCGTCGTAGACGATCGGGAACGGCTCGCCCCAGTAGCGCTGGCGGCTGAACAGCCAGTCGCGCAGGCGGTAGTTGACGGTGCCCTCGCCGATGCCGCTCTCGGTCAGCCACTCGGTCGTCCGGGCCTTGGCCTCGGTCACGCCCAGACCGTCCAGCGACACCTCCACACCGGTGGAGTTGATGATCGCGGCGTCGTAGGAGGAGAAGGCGTCGTCCCAGGTCGCCGGGTCGGTGCCGCGGCCGTCGGTCGGCTCGACCACGCAGCGCATGGGCAGTTCGAAGGCGCGGGCGAAGGCGAAGTCGCGGCTGTCGTGCGCGGGGACGGCCATGATCGCGCCGGTGCCGTAGCCCATCAGCACGTAGTCGGCGATGAAGACGGGGATCCGCTCGCCGCCGGCCGGGTTGACGGCGTAGGCGCCGGTGAAGACACCGGTCTTCTCCTTGGCCTCGGCCTGCCGCTCGACGTCCGACTTGGCTGCCGCCTGCTTGCGGTACTCCGAGACCGCCTCGGCCGGGGTGGGGTGGCCGCCCGTCCACACCTCGCGGGTGCCCTCGGGCCAGGCGTCGGGGACGATCCGGTCCACCAGCTCGTGCTCGGGCGCCAGCACCATGTACGTGGCCCCGAACAGCGTGTCCTGACGGGTGGTGAAGACGGTGATCCGCTCGGCGGAGCCCTCGGAGCCCTCATCGGTCCCGTCGACCGGGAACTCGATGCGGGCGCCCTCGCTGCGGCCGATCCAGTTGCGCTGCTGCAGCTTGATCGCCTCGGGCCAGTCCAGTGCGTCCAGGTCGCGCAGCAGGCGCTCGGCATAGGCGGTGATGCGCATGTTCCACTGGCGCAGCTTGGCCTTGAAGACGGGGTAGTTGCCGCGTTCGGAGCGGCCCTCGGCGGTGACCTCCTCGTTGGCCAGGACGGTGCCCAGGCCGGGGCACCAGTTGACCGGTGCGTCGGAGGCGTACGCCAGGCGGTACTGCCCCAGTACGTCGGCCCGCTCGGTCTCGCTCAGCTCGCTCCAGGTCCGGCCGTCCGGGGTGGGACGCGCGCCGGCCTCGAACTGCTCGACCAGTTCGGAGATCGGCCGGGCCCGGTCGGCCTCCTCGTCGTACCAGGAGTTGAAGATCTGCAGGAAGATCCACTGGGTCCACTTGTAGTAGTCCGGGTCGATCGTGGCGAAGGACCGGCGCTGGTCGTGGCCCAGGCCCAGCCGCCGCAGCTGGGCCTTCATGTTCTCGATGTTGGCCTCGGTCGACACCCGCGGGTGGGTGCCGGTCTGCACGGCGTACTGCTCGGCGGGCAGGCCGAAGGCGTCGAAGCCCAGGGTGTGCAGCACGTTGTGGCCGGTCATGCGCAGATAGCGCGCGGTGACGTCCGTGGCGATGTAGCCCAGCGGATGCCCGACGTGCAGGCCCGCGCCCGAGGGGTACGGGAACATGTCCATGATGAAGCGCTTGGGGCGGGCGACGGTCTCCGGATCGCCGGCCAGGTCCCCGCCGGGGTTGGGCGCCTCGTACACGCCGCGCTCGTCCCAGAAGTCCTGCCAGCGCGCCTCGATCTCCGCGGCCAGCGCGGCCGTGTAGCGATGGGGGGCCGCGGTCTCCGCGGCGGCGGTGGTCTCGCTCATCGTCCTCTAAGCTCCATCGGTCGTCGTCTGCCTGCGGGAGGGCTCACGACCCGTAAACGAAAAGACCCCTCGCACAGGAGGGGACGCCGCGCTGATTCCGACCTCACCGGAACCGGAGGGTCGGCGCTGGTTCAGCGCGGCCCGCTAAGCAGAAGGCGTACGGCACGCATGCCGTCAGGGTACCGCAAGGCCTCACCGGCCCCGGCGACCGTCCGGGGCCCGGACGAACGGAAGCGGGCCGCCCTTCCGGACGGCCCGCTCTCCCACTGCTGTGGAGCTAAGGAGAATTGAACTCCTGACCTCTTGCATGCCATGCAAGCGCTCTACCAACTGAGCTATAGCCCCTTGTTCCTTCCGCCGCGGTCCCCCGCGGCGGCGATGCCTACTGTACACGCCCGGGAGCCTCCTTCGCCAAATCCCATAACGGGAGGGTCACGGCCGTGCGGGTAGTGTCGGATCTCCACGCCCGTACGCGCCCGCCCGGCGCGTACGGGCAACCGGCCGCACCCGCGCGCACGTCCACGCACACGGCCGGCCGTGGAGGACCGACCGCCCCGCCCGACCCGACGACCGGCACAGCCAGGACCCGGAGCCGCCCGTGAGTACGCTGCAGTTGACCGCCGACCGCCGGTTCCCCGCGGCGCGGGCGTACCTGCTGAAGCGGTCCACCCGGCTCGCCGCCGTGTTCTGCCTGTTCTCCTTCACCGCCTTCCTGGCGGCGCAGAGCGCGGCGAACGTCTCCATGATCGACCTGATGGTCTACCGGACCGAGGGCTGGACGGCCCGCACCGGCGGCGACCTGTACACGATGCGCGCCACGTACGCCGAACTGCCCATGACCTACCCGCCGTTCGCCGCGCTGCTGTTCATGCCGCTGACCCTCCTAGACGTGCCGACGATGCGGCTGCTGGCGACCGCGGCGAACCTCGCCCTGCTGGTCGCCCTGGTCCATCTGTCGCTGCGGCTGATCGGGCGTCCGCTGGACCTGCCGCGCCCGGCCGCCGTCCTGGCGCTGTCGGCGGTCGCCGTCTGGTGCGAGCCGGTGTGGACGACGCTGCGGTACGGCCAGATCAACCTGCTGCTGGCGGTGCTGGTGCTGTGGGACCTGTCCCGGCGCGCCGGCCACCGCTGGGCCGGCGTCGGCATCGGGTTGGCCGCCGGGATCAAACTGACCCCCGCGCTGTTCGCGGTGTTCCTGGCCCTGTGCGGGCTGGCGCTGGCCTGGCGGCGGAGGCGGCTCGCCGACCGCCCGGCGCGGCTCTGGAACCACTGGCTGCGCCGGGCCTCCGTCGCCTCGGGGGCGTTCGCCGGGACGGTCGTGCTGGCCGCGCTGCTGCTGCCGCGCGACTCCCGGCACTTCTGGACCGAGGCGGTCTTCTCGCCCGAGCGCGTCGGCCGGGTCGAGGACACCGCCAACCAGTCGCTGCGCGGCGTCCTGGCGCGGTTGCTGCACACGGCCGAGCCCGGCGCCGGCTGGACGCTGCTCGCCGTCGCGGCGGCCGTGGCGGGGCTCGCCGTGGCTGTGGCCACGGCCCTCGCCGGCCCGCGCAGGCTGCCCTCCGCGCACGCCTGGGCCGCCGTCTGCGTCGCCTGCACCGCGCTGCTGGTCAGCCCCGTCTCCTGGTCGCACCACTGGGTGTGGTGCGTGCCCGCGGTGCTGCTGCTGGGATCCGAGGCGCTGCGCCGGAGCAGTGCGCCGTGGTGGGCGGGTACGGCACTGGCGGCGCTGCTGTTCTGCTCCTACGCCCTGTGGTGGGTGCCGCACGGCTCCCCGGTGGAACGGTTCGAACTGAGCCAGAGCGGCGCGCAGACGGCGCTGTCGGCGGTCTATCCGGCGGCGGGCGCGGCGCTGGTGGCACTGGCCGCGGTGCTGGTGGTACGCGCGCTGCGGCGGCCCGCGCCGTATCCGTGCCCGCCCGGCTCCTTCGGCACCCTCCCGGCGCCCAGGGCACGTACGGCCTCACCGGCCTCCGCGCGGGCGGGCGGCGGTCAGGCCACCACGAAGGAGTAGAAGCGCTTGAGGGTGCAGTGCTCCTCCAGGAGCCGGCCGTAGATCGGCTCGCCCTCCAGCTCGCGGTAGGTCTCGATCGGGTCGCCCTTGATGATCAGCGCCCGCGCGCACTCGACGCACCAGTACTGGTACGCCGTGTTGACCGGCTCCATGTCGCGGACGATCGGGGTCCCGCTGCCGCACCAGTCGCACTTCCTGCTGTGTGCACCCATGTCCGTCAGTCAACTCCAGCCGTGACCGCAGGCGTGCGCACGTGGGGAACCCCTCCGCTGTCTCTGCCGTCCTCGATGTCTTCCGAACGTCCCGGCGGGCTTCCGCTGCGCGCAGCGGCCCGTCCGGCGCTCCGATTCTGCCATGCTCCGCCTGTGTGCAGGAGGGCGCCGAACGTGTGCGGCGAGGTTCCGCTTCCTTGGCGCCGCTCCGGGACGCCCCCCACCGGAAAAGCGAAGATCCCGCCCCCGTTGGGGGGGCGGGATCTCTCTCGCTTCCGTGGAGCTAAGGAGAATCGAACTCCTGACCTCTTGCATGCCATGCAAGCGCTCTACCAACTGAGCTATAGCCCCGTCGCTCCGACTCCGCCGCTCTCACCGCGGTGCCGTGAACGGGAAGAATCTTAACCGGTGACCTGCCCGAATGCGAAATCCGCCTCGGACCGGCACCTCGAACCGGCCCGAACCGCCCCGGACCGGCCTCCGGCCCTCATCGGTACGCCCCGATCCGCCCCGACCCGCCCTGATCCGTCCCGGTCCGCATCGGCCCCTCTCCGGCTGGACCCTGCCGGAGAGGGCGGGGCGCCGGCCGCGCGGACCGCGTCAGACGTCGTCGCCGAGGACCGGCTGGGGAAGCGTTCCGGCGTTGTGCTCCAGCAGCCGCCAGCCGCGCGCCCCCTCGCCCAGGACGGACCAGCAGCAGTTGGTCAGTCCGCCCAGCGACTCCCACGAGCTCGGCTCCAGGCCCAGCAGACGGCCGATGGTGGTGCGGATCGTGCCGCCGTGGCTGACCACGACCAGGACCCCGCCGTCGGGCAGCTTCTCGGCGTTGCGCTCGACCACCGGCGCCGCGCGGTCGGCCACCTCGGTCTCCAGCTCGCCGCCGCCGCGCCGCACGGGCTCGCCGCGCTTCCAGGCGGCGTACTCCTCGCCGTGGCGCTCGACGATCTCCTCGTGCGTCAGCCCCTGCCACACGCCCGCGTACGTCTCGCGCAGGCTCTCGTAGCGGGTGACCTCGAGGCCGGTGATCGCGGCCAGTTCGGCGGCGGTGTCGACGGCCCTCTTCAGATCGGAGGCGATGATCGCGTCCGGCCTGAGCGCCGCGAGCAGCCGCGCGGAGCGGCGGGCCTGCTCCAGGCCCGCCTCGGTCAGCTCGATGTCCGTGGTGCCCTGGAAGCGGCGTTCGAGGTTCCACGCGGTCTGCCCGTGCCGCCACAGCACGATGCGGCGACCGCGTCCGGCCACGCGTCCGTTCAGCTCAGCTCACCGCCCTCGCCCGCGGCGGCCTCGCCCTTGCCCCGGGTGGCCTTGGCGTCCTCGGGCAGGTCGATCTCCGGGCAGTCCTTCCACAGGCGCTCCAGCGCGTAGAAGACCCGCTCCTCGCTGTGCTGGACGTGCACCACGATGTCGACGAAGTCCAGCAGGACCCAGCGGCCGTCGCGCTCGCCCTCGCGGCGCACCGGCTTGACGCCCTCCTCCTTCTGCAGCCGTTCCTCGATCTCGTCGACGATCGCCTTGACCTGGCGGTCGTTGGGCGCGGAGGCCAGCAGGAAGGCGTCGGTGATGGAGAGCACATCGCTGACGTCGTACGCGACGACGTCGTGGGCGAGCTTGTCGGCGGCAGCCTGGGCTGCTGCGTTGATCAGCTCGATGGAGCGGTCCGTGGCGGTCACAGGCAGCGCTTTCGGTCGGTGGTCTACAACCCCTCCAGGGTCTCACGATCCGCCGCGGACCGGCTCCGCCGGGCCCGGCGGCCCCTACCGCCGGACCTCCGTCGGCTTCCCCGCGGGGCTCCCCGCCCCTCCCGCCGGCCTCACTGCCCCCCGGAGCCGTAGTCCCGGCCCAGCACCACCGTGATGTCGGCGTTCGCCGCGCCCTTGCCCTCGGCCACAGTCTTCCCGGACAGACCGAGCGTCCTGGCGACCTCCTCGGCTTCGGCCCTGTCCCCGGCGTCGGAGTAGGTCACGCGGGTGGTGGCCTGCGCGGAGTCCGCGCTGCCGCCGCCGACGACGGTGTAGCCGCCGTTGACCAGCGCCACCCGGGCGTTGTTCGCCGCCTTCTCGTCGCCGGTGGCGTCCTTCAGGCTCACGCGCGGCGTGGCGTTCGGATCGGTGTTCTTCACCGTGCCGCCGAGCACGTCCTTCACCAGGCCCTCGCTGGTGGCGTCGCTGAGCGTGCCGTCCGCCTCCACCGGCAGCAGCTCGGTGCCGTAGGCGTCCTTCCTGGCGTATCCGGCCAGCGAGGCGAGGCTGGCTCCGAGCTGTCCGTCGGTCAGGGAGGGGTCGAGGATCTGGGTCAGCGCCCGGACCGTGCCGGTGGCGGTCTTCGGGTCGTCGGACATCTTCTCCAGCGTGGCCCGCAGGACCTGCCCGAACCGGGCCAGCTGCTTCGTCTGCGGCTCGCCCGCGGCCCGGTGCGTGGCGTAGGCGACGGCGGCCCTCCCGTCCAGATCGCGTCCCTTGCCCCGCCGCACCAGCGGATCGTCGCCCTCCTTCGCACCGGGCACGGTGGCGTCGGCGTCCAGGGAGACGCCGCCGACCAGGTCGACCCAGTTCTCCAGGTAGGGGGTGTCCAGCCGCCAGGTGCCCCTGATGTCGGTGCCCAGCAGCAGGCCCAGCGCGTCGCGGGTGGCCGCCGCGCCCTCGGCCTCGAAGGACTTGCCCAGCGTCGTCCCCCCGCCCGTGCCGCCGGAGGAGACGACCAGGGAGTTGGGCAGCAGGACGGTGGTGCCCCTGCCCGCCGTCTCGTTGTTGACCAGCAGCGCGGTGGACATCTCCCCGCCGTCGACCTCTCGCAGGTGGACGACGATCACCTTGCGCTTCTGGGCGCTCGACGCCGCCTCGGCGGCCCCGCCGTCCCCGGAGGTGCCGGGCAGCATGCCCGCCCACCAGAGCCAGCCGACCGAGCCGGCCAGCACCACGGCGAGCGCGACGACCAGGGCCACCGTGCGGTTGCGGCCCCGGCGCTTGGCCTCCTCGCGCCGCTCGGTGCGGCTCTCGGAGAACTTCAGCCAGTCGATGACGTCCTCGGACTCCTCGTCCTGCTCCTCGACGAAGGAGAACTCCTCGGTGCGGTACTCGTCGGCATCGGCGCCGCCGCCGGTGGAGGCGCCGTCACCGGCGCGCCCGCCCGCGCCGCGGTCCGCGCCGGCGGGTCCGCTCTCCGGCCCCGTCTCGGCTCCGGCGGACCCGGCCGGAGCCGCGTCCCCGGCGGACCGCTCCCCGTACCAGGGGCCCTGGGCCTGCTGCGGGATCCACGCCTCCGTCACCGGCTCCTGGTGAGCGGTGGCGGAGGAGTCCCACTCCCCGTACCCCCCCTGCCCGTCGTACCCGCCGGCGGGGGCTTCGGGGGTATGGGGGCCCTGGGCGTACGCGTCCGGCGCGTACCCGCCCCGGGCGTCCGCGGCGTAGGGGTCGGAGGCGTAGGAGCCGGGGGCGTACGCGCCCGGGTCGTGGGTCCCCGTGCCGTAGGCGCCGGTGCCGTACGGGTCGTACGCGGGCTGCTGCCCCGTCCCCGGGCCCTGCCCGTACGCGGAGCCGTACGCCGGGTCGTACGAGGCGTCCCCGTACGGCCCGGCGGGGCTGTCGTGGCCCTGCTCGCCGTAGACCGGCCGACCGTACTCGTCGTAACCGTAGATGTGGCCGCTCGCCCGCGGCGGGTCCCCCAGCCCGTACGGGTCCTGTCGGTCGTTCACGACTGCCGCCCCTCTAGCCCTTCGGCGCCCGGCCGTCCCGGTACAGCCGGCGTTTGTTGATGTAGCGCACCACACCGTCCGGCACCAGATACCAGACGGGGTCCCCCTGCGCCACACGCGCACGGCAGTCCGTCGAGGAGATGGCCAGCGCCGGGACCTCGATCAGGGACACCCCGCCGGCCGGCAGGCCCGGATCGGCCAGGGCGTGCCCGGGACGGGTGACCCCGATGAAGTGGGCGAGCGAGAACAGTTCGTCGACGTCGCGCCAGGTCAGGATCTGGGCGAGCGCGTCTGCGCCGGTGATGAAGAACAGGTCGGCGTCGGCGTGCAGCGCCCTGAGGTCCCGCAGGGTGTCGATGGTGTACGTCCGGCCGCCGCGGTCGATGTCGATGCGGCTGACCGAGAACTGCGGGTTGGACGCCGTGGCGATGACCGTCATCAGGTAGCGGTCCTCGGCCGGCGACACCGCCTTGTGGCTCTTCTGCCACGGCTGCCCGGTCGGCACGAAGACCACCTCGTCCAGATGGAACCTGGCCGCCACCTCACTCGCCGCGACCAGGTGCCCGTGGTGGATGGGATCGAACGTCCCGCCCATCACGCCCAGCCGCCGTTTGCCGGCGCCGGACACTATGTGCTCTCCCATGCGTGCCGACCTTAGCCGTCCGGCGCCGATCGCGCCGCCGCCCGGGCCCGGTGCCTCAGCGGTCCCGGTTGAAGCGGGTGGTGATCCACAGCAGCAGGAGCAGCACCGCCAGAGCGCCGAAACCGGTCGCGTAGGGGTTGGCGGACGCGCCGCCGTGCTCGCCGTTCTCGGCACCGGAGGCCAGGAGGGTCAGGGTGTGCACGGTGTCGGGGAGGGTCATCGTCGGCAGACCTATCGGGTAGGGGCGGAAACTTGAGCCACATCGTAAGCGGGGCGGGATGCTGTGGCGTGTGGCACCCACCACCTAGGGTGGGGTCCGGCACGGGGGACGGGCCCACACCAGACCCGCAGGGGGCGGACGATGACAGACGGCAACGGCACAACCGAGCACCTTCCCGGCCGCAGCAGGCGGCGCTTCCCGGGGATCTCCTCACGGGCTTACGAGCATCCCGCGGACCGCTCCGCGCTGGTGGCGCTGCGCAGGCTGAGCGGATTCGACACGGTCTTCAAGGCGCTGAGCGGGCTGCTGCCCGAGCGCAGCCTGCGCCTGCTGTTCCTGTCGGACTCGGTCCGGGTGGACGACGCCCAGTTCACCCACCTGTACGCCATGCTGCGCGACGCCTGCTACATCCTGGACCTGGAGAAGGTCCCGGCCATGTACGTCACCCAGGACCCGAAGCCCAACGCCATGTGCATCGGCCTGGACGAGCCGGTCATCGTGGTGACCACCGGGCTGGTGGAGCTGCTGGACGAGGAGGAGATGCGGGCGGTGATCGGCCACGAGGTCGGCCACGCCCTGTCCGGGCACGCGGTGTACCGGACAATCCTGCTGTTCCTGACCGGGCTGGCCGTCAAGGTGGCGTGGATCCCGCTGGGGAACGTGGCGATCATGGCGATCGTGACGGCGCTGCGCGAGTGGTTCCGCAAGTCGGAGCTGTCGGCGGACCGTGCCGGGCTGCTGGTCGGCCAGGACCTCCAGGCGTCGATGCGCGGCCTGATGAAGATCGCCGGCGGCAACCACCTGCACGAGATGAACGTCGACGCCTTCCTGAAGCAGGCCGACGAGTACGAGTCCTCCGGCGACCTGCGCGACTCGGTGCTGAAGATCCTCAACGTGCTGCCGCGCAGCCACCCCTTCACCACCGTGCGCGCCGCGGAGCTGCGCAAGTGGGCCGCGAGCCGCGACCACCAGCGGATCGTGGAAGGCCACTACGACCGGCGCGAGGACGACAAGGACACCTCGGTCTACGAGTCGTTCCGGCAGTCCGCGAGCCACTACTCCGACACCGTGCGCACCAGCAAGGACCCGCTCATGGGCCTGCTGCGGGACCTGGGCGACGGCGCCGGGGACCTGGGCGGGAAGCTGCGCGACCGCTTCGCCGGGCGCGGTGCGAACGGCGGCGCCAAGGGCGACGGCGGCGGGAGCGGCGGCGCGGAGGGCGCTACGGGCGCGGCAGGGAGCTAGGGTCCAGCGTCCCGCACACCGGGCTGTCGCCGCCGCCGCGCACGTACGGGTCGGTGCCGGCCGGGTGGTCGGCACCGGCGGTCTGCCCGGCCGTCAGCGGGCGCAGGGCGTCGTGGGCCCGGGCCGCGCAGGACATCGGCCCGGCCCGCACCTCGCTGCGCTCCACCGTCAGATGGTGGTCGCGCAGGTCCTCGCGGTCGAAGCGCAGCCGCAGTTCGCGCCGCACCGTGAACAGCGAGGCGGCCTCCCCGTCCGCCCGGTCGCCGCTCGCCCGGGCGGCGGGCCGGACGGCGTAGACGAAGACGTGGTCGGTGACGATCTCCAGCGCGTCGGCGTCCGCCTCGCGGACCTCCATCGTGCCGCGGACGCGCACCCCCTCGCCGGCGAACTCGGTGCGCTCGGGGTCGAAGCGCACCAGCCAGCCGGTCGCCGCGTGGTGGCCGTCGGCCGCGGGCCGCTCGATGCTGCGGTCGAACTGCGCGTGCTGGTCCGGGTCGATCAGTATCCGCACCGGCCGCGCGGTCTCACCGCTGAGCACCTCGGGGTTGAGGGAGCTCTCGACCACGTACTCCTTGGCGACGGCCAGCGCGGCGAGCACCTGGCTGTCGGCGAAGTGGGCGGTGGAGCGGACCGGGGGCAGCGTCACCCCGGCGGCCCCGGTGTAGAACTCCGCGGCCGGGCTGCGTTCGAACAGCCGTGACGGCCGCCCTCCGGGCACCCCGTTCCCCCCGTCCGGCGAGAGCGGGACGACCGTGCTGCTCATCACCCGCGGGCCCGGCTGCTCCACGGGCTGCCGCGGGCCGCTCACCCCCGCGTAGACCACGGCTCCGAAGGCGAGCACGATCAGCACCGCCAGGACCAGGCCCCGCCAGGGCACCCCGTGCAGCGGCCGGGGCGGGAGGGGGCGGACGGGGTGCTCGCAGTCGGCCAGCCGCTCCCGCGCGGAGAACTCCTGGAGACGGGCAGCCCGGACGAACGACTCGTCGAAGACGGTGGAGCGGTACTCGTCGTCACCGCCTCCGGGCAAGCCCCGCGGCGGTGGGTCTCCAGGCCCGGCCATATCCCCCAGGGTAGATCCGGAAAAGGCCCCCAAACCCGCCCTCACGGCTCGATAACGGTAAAAGTCGGGCAGCGTCCGCCGGGCGGCCTACCGGCACCCGGCGGATGCCGGACCGGCCGCGCCCGTCACGCCGGGCCGTCGAGCGAGGAGGTGCTGTAGTGGCCGGACAGGGAGGGCAGCGCGCCGGACCGGCCGGCCGGCGGCGGGGCGTCGACCCCGCTGGTCGCCGGCGGCGGCTCCGGCGGGGTCTGCTGCCGCTGCCCCGAGGCGCCCCGGTGGACGGCGGCGAAGGCCATCGCGACGATGCCGACGCCCATCACCACGGCGAGCACCCAGGCGACCGGCCGCTGCCAGCGGACATGGCCCCGGTACGGGCGCGGAGGACGCCCGTGGGGGCCGCCTCGGCCGTCGCCCTCCTCGGTGTAGCCGGCGTAACCGGCGTCCTCCGGGTACTCGGCGTCCTCCACGTACTCCAGGTGGTCGAGGCGGTCGGCGAACTCCAGCCGGCCGTAGCGGTACCGGCCGTGGTCGTCGCCGTCGTCCGCCCCGGTGTCGCGGTCGTGTTCGGCGCCCTCGGGATCGTCCCGCCACGGTCCGTGGCCGTACTGCTCGTCGTGCGCGAGCGCCGCCTCGGTCTCGGAGGGGGACTGGGCGGCGGCCAGCGTGCGCTCGGCGGCGGTGGGCTCGTGGATCAGGGCGGCACGTACGAAGGACTCGTCGAGTACCACGGAGGCGAACACGTCGTCCGCCGCCGCGCGGTCGCGGTCGTCGGGCTCCTCACCGCTGTGGTGCGGCTGGCCCCCCACATCCTCCGGCACGGGACCAGCGTAGACCCGCCGGAGGACTTTGGGCAGGGAGAACGGTGATTCGTCTGCTTCGTGCGAGGTCCGCGGGCGTCGGCGCGCTCCCGCCGGAGCGCGCCGCAGGCGGCGGGCTCAGCCGCGTACGTGCCCCTCGCCCGTGACCACGTACTTCGTCGAGGTCAGCTCCGGCAGGCCCATGGGGCCGCGGGCGTGCAGCTTCTGGGTGGAGATGCCGATCTCGGCGCCGAAGCCGAACTGGCCGCCGTCGGTGAAGCGGGTGGAGGCGTTGACCATGACCGCGGTGGAGTCCACCAGGGACACGAAGCGGCGGGCCGCGGTGGTGTCGGAGGTGACGATCGCCTCGGTGTGGCCGGAGGTCCAGCGGCGGATGTGCTCCACCGCGGCGTCCAGGGAGGGCACCACGGCGGCGGCGATGTCGTACGAGAGGTACTCGGTGGCCCAGTCCTCCTCCGTGGCGGGCACCACGTCCACGCCCCCGGCCTCGCCCGCCTTCGCCCAGGCCCCGTCGCCGTGCACGGTCACCCCGGCCTTCTCCAGCGCGGCCAGGGCGCGCGGCAGGAAGGCGTCGGCGATGCCGGAGTGCACCAGCACCGTCTCGGCGGCGTTGCAGACGCTGGGGCGCTGCGCCTTGGAGTTGACCAGGATCTCCACGGCCGTGTCGAGGTCGGCGTGCTCGTCGACGTAGACGTGGCAGTTGCCGGTGCCGGTCTCGATGACCGGGACGACGGACTCCTCCACGACCGTCCTGATCAGGGAGGCGCCGCCGCGCGGGATCAGCACGTCCACCAGGCCGCGGGCGCGCATCAGCTCCTTGACGCTGTCGCGGCTCTCGCCGGGCACGAGCTGGACGGCGTCGGCCGGGAGCCCGACGGAGGCCACGGCGTCGCGCAGCACGGCGACCAGGGCGGTGTTGGAGGAGTACGCGGAGGACGAGCCGCGCAGCAGCACCGCGTTGCCGGCCTTCAGGCAGAGCACGGCGGCGTCCACGGTGACGTTGGGCCGGGCCTCGTAGATGATGCCGACCACGCCGAGCGGCACCCGGATCTGGCGCAGTTCCAGGCCGTTGGGGAGCGTGGAGCCGCGCACCACCTCGCCCACCGGGTCGGGCAGGGCCACCACGTCGCGCACGTCGGAGGCGATGGCGGCGATCCGCTCGGGGGTGAGGGTGAGCCGGTCGACGACGGATTCGGCCGTCCCGGCGGCGCGGGCCCTGTCCACATCGGCGGCGTTGGCCTCGACGATCTCGCCGGTGCGGGCCACCAGGGCGTCGGCGATCGCGAGCAGCGCACCGTCGCGTGCGGTGCGCGGCAGCGGGGCGAGCGCGGCGGCCGCCTCCTTGGCGCGGCGGGCGGTGTCGATCACGGGCGAGGTCTGCGATGCGCTGCTCATGCTCCCAGCGTAGCCAGGGCGGGCGGCGTCCATCCTGAGGTCCGCAGTACGAGACGGGCGGGGTGCCCCGGGCGCGCCGCGCGCGACCGCCGCCCGGGCACACCGGTGCGGGATCAGAACGGGTGGACGCCCGCCGGCACGGCGGGGTGCGGGCCGTAGCCCTCGGCCACCCGCTGGTGGTAGGTCTCGCGGCCGATGACCTCCAGCCCGACGATCTCCCACGGCGGCAGCTTCGCCGACGCCCGGTGCTCACCCCACAGCCGCAGCGCCACGGCCGCGGCGTCGTGGAGGTCGCGGGCCTCCTCCCAGTAGCGGATCTCGGCGTGGTCGTTGGCGTACCGGCCGGCCAGCAGGAAGGGGTGGTCGTGGGCGAGCCGCTCCAGCGCCCGCCTGACGTCCCTGAGCGGTGCCTCGGCACCGGAGACGCTGAGGGTGACGTGCCACAGGCGCGAGGCGCCGTCGGAGCGGCCCTCCTCCCCGCCGCGGCGGGAACCCGGCTCCGCCATGCCCCGCGGGGGGCTCCCCGCCCCGTCGCCTCGCTGGGGGTACCCCAAGTCGACGCTGGTCAGTCGTCTCACCGGCGGCCTCCCGTGTGGTGCCGAACTCATGACTGCGCTCGTGCGACCGCGCTCGGGCGACTGCGCTCGTGCGGTCACGCGGTGGGCCGCCGTCCCGGCGCGGCCCTCCCACAGAAGTGGACCAGTACTCGAGCCGCCGTGTGGCGGTTTTCGGGAAGGTGCCCGTTGAAAGGCTGACCCGAGGGTGCCGTCAGTGACGCAGCAGGACCAGGTCGTCGCGGTGGACGACCTCCCTCTCGTACGCGGGACCGAGTTCGCGGGCCAGGTCGCGGGTGGAGCGGCCGATCAGCCGGGGGATCTCGCGCGCGTCGAAGTTGACCAGCCCGCGGGCGACGGGCCGCCCGGCGGCGTCCCGCAGTTCGACCGGGTCGCCCGCGGAGAACTCGCCCTCCACCCCGGCCAGCCCGGCGGGCAGCAGCGAGGTGCGCCGCTCGACCACGGCCCGTACCGCGCCGTCGTCCAGCACCAGCGCGCCGCGCGGGGCGGAGGCGTGGGCCAGCCACAGCAGCCGGCCGGCCGAGCGGCGGCCGGTGCGGTGGAAGTAGGTGCCCACCGGCCGCCCGGCGAGGGCGTCGGCGGCGCGGGTGGCGGAGGTGAGCACCACGGGGACGCCGGCCCCGGCGGCGATCCGGGCCGCCTCGACCTTGGTGACCATGCCCCCGGTGCCGACCCCGGCCTTCCCGGCGCTGCCGATCTCCACCCCGTCCAGGTCGTGCGGGCCGCGCACCTCCCGGATGAGGGAGGTGCCCGGGGTGGACGGGTTGCCGTCGTAGAGGCCGTCGACGTCGGAGAGCAGGACCAGCAGCTCGGCGCGGACGAGGTGGGCGACCAGCGCGGCCAGGCGGTCGTTGTCGCCGAAGCGGATCTCGTCGGTGGCGACGGTGTCGTTCTCGTTGACGATCGGCACCGCGCCCATGGCCAGGAGCTGGTCCAGGGTGCGGTAGGCGTTGCGGTAGTGCGCGCGGCGGCTGGTGTCGTCCGAGGTCAGCAGCACCTGGCCCACGCGCCGGCCGTAGCGGGCGAAGGAGGCGGTGTAGCGGGCCACCAGCAGCCCCTGGCCGACGCTGGCGGCGGCCTGCTGGCGGGCGAGGTCGCGGGGGCGCTTGTCCAGGCCCAGCGGCGCCAGTCCGGCGGCGATGGCGCCGGAGGAGACCAGCACGATCTCCTTGCTGTCCTCGTCCTCCGGGGCGCCGAGGTACCTGGCCACCACGTCCACCAGCGCGTCCACCCGGTCGGCGTCCAGCCCGCCGGCGGCGGTGGTCAGCGAGGACGACCCGATCTTCACCACGATCCTGCGGGCGTCTCGCACGTCCCGCCGAAGGCCCTGCTCTGCCGCTGCCACCTGCGCCGTCCCCTGCGTGTGATCTCTCGTCCGGTCGCTGTGCAATCTACGCGAGCCCCCTCCCGGCCCGCCCGCCCGTTCCGACGGCCGGACGGTGCGCCCGGCGGGCGGAACGGGGGCCCGGCGGCGTTTGCGCTCCGCCGGGAGCCGCCGGAGACTGACGGGCGTCCTCTCGCCAGATCATCTGACATATCCGTTCCGTCACCCGGAGGGAAGGATCCCCGTGAGCCAGGTCTCCCCCGCCGTCGCCTCCCCGGACACCCCGGGCCGCCCGGACGCCTCGACCGCCTCTGACACGCCGGACACCCCGGGCGCGGAGGGAGGCAGACGGCCCCGGGAGCGCGACGCGTTCTTCGACAACGCCAAGTTCCTGGCCATCGTGCTGGTCGTCGTCGGTCACTCGTGGGAGGGGCTGCGCGACGGCAGCCGGGCCGTGGCGGCGGGCTATCTGCTGCTGTACGCCTTCCACATGCCCGCCTTCACCATCGTCTCGGGCTACTTCTCGCGCGGTTTCTCGTTCCGGCCGCACCAGATCCGGCGGCTGGTCACCGGGGTGGCTGTGCCGTACGTCGTCTTCGAGACGGCGCTCAACCTGTTCCGCGCCTGGAACACCGGCGAGGAGCTGAGGATCACCCTGCTGCACCCGTGGTACCTGACCTGGTTCCTCATGGCGCTGTTCATCTGGCGGCTGACCGCTCCGCTGTGGCGCGCCCTGCGTCATCCCTTCACCGTGTCGGTCGTCCTGGCCGCCGCGGCCACGGCATCCCCCGACATCGGCGGCGACCTCGCCCTGCAGCGGGTGCTCCAGTACCTGCCGTTCTTCGTGCTGGGCCTGCGCCTGGAGCAGCGCCACTTCGAGGCGCTGCGGGACCGGCGGCTGCGGCTGCTCGCACCGGCCGTCCTCGCGCTGGGCGCCCTGGCGGCCTACTGGGCCGTGCCACGGATGAACCCGGACTGGTTCTACCACCGCTACGCGGCCCAGGAGCTCGGCGCTCCCGGCTGGGCCGGGGTGCTGATGACGCTGGGGATGCTCGGCTGCTCCCTGCTGCTGAGCGCCGCCTTCCTGAGCCTGACGCCCTCCCGGCGCACCTGGTTCACGGCGCTGGGCGCCGGGACGCTGTACGCGTACCTGCTGCACGGCTTCCTGGCCAAGGGGGCGCACTACTGGGACTGGTACGAGGGCGGCTTCGTGAACAGCGCGCCGGGTGTCCTGCTCGTCACGGCCACCGCGGCCGCGGTGGCCGTGGCCCTGACCACGCCCCCGGTGGTCAGGGCCTTCCGCTGGGCGATGGAGCCGCGGCTGGAGTGGTTCTTCGCCCCTGAGCCCCCGTCGCGGGCGGGCCGGGACCGGCGGACCGCGGCGCCCGGCGCCTGACCCGGAAGCCTCCCCGGTCGTCCGGTGGGCATGTGGCCGAAATCGAGGGCAACCATTCGGTCATCCCATGTGTCTTAACTTGCGGTTCAGATCGATTGCACCCGCAGATAACCCAATCTTCGGGCTGCGTGTGCTCTGCGCGCCTTGCGAGGGTTGCGCGGAACGTCCGGGCGACGGGCTCCCCCGGGCACCGATCGGCTCCGGCCCACTTCCCGACCGCCTACGAGGATTGCCGACCAGACATGGACATACCCCCCCTTTCCGAAGTGCGCCGCCTCACCGAGAAGAAGCGCGACGCCTGGTGGACGGTGCTGCTCGTCGACCCCGTGGCCACGCCGCTGGTCCGGTGGACGGCGAAGTGGACCAGGGTGACGCCGAACCAGATCACCTGGGGGGCGCTCTTCCTCGGCCTCGTCGCCGCCGCCTGCTTCGCGCGCGGCGACTGGAAGTGGCTGCTGATCGGGGCCGGGCTCTACCACCTGAGCTTCATCCTGGACTGCATGGACGGCAAGCTCGCCCGGCTCACGGGGAAGGGCTCGGAGTTCGGCGGCTGGCTGGACTACGTGTTCGACCGGGTGCGGGTGCTGATCTGCGCCGTCGCGCTGATGGGCGGCCAGTACTCCCGCACGGGGGAGGTGGCGTACGTCTGGCTGGCCCTCGTCGTGGTCTTCCTGGACGCCCTGCGCTACCTGGACGCGCTCCAGATCTTCAAGGTGCGCCACAGCATGCGCAAGAAGATCAGGGCCCGCGCCAAGGCCAGCCGGCGGGCGGCGAGGGCCCTGATGACCGCCGAGGAGCTGGAGCGGGACCAGGAGCTGGAGCAGCGCGCGCGGGAGCGGGAGCAGGAGCGGGACAACGACGGCGACGAGGAGCAGGGGATCGCCTTCATGGAGGACCTCCTCCGTGAGAACCCCACCGCGGACCTCGACGACGCCCCCGGCCGGGACGGGGACGGCCCGGACACCGGAGCCGACAGCGGCGAGGAGGCCCGGCCGCGGGAGAAGAAGGTCATCGACCTGCACGTGGAGTTCAAGAGCCGGTTCCCCTGGTACGGCCGCTTCCGCACCTTCCTGCTCCGGCACCGCATCCGCACCCACCTGGTGAGCGGCATCGAGTTCCAGATGGCCGTGTTCATCGTGGGCCCGGTCCTCGGCGCGATCATGCCGGTGACCGTCGCGGCGGGCGCCCTGCTGATGGTGTTCGAACTCGCGATCATCTACAAGCTGCTGCTGTCCACCAGGGACTTCGAGCGCACCCTGGCCTCCTACCCGGTCCCCGAGGTTCCCGAGACCGCGTCCGAGATCACGTCCGAGATCATGTCCGAGGCCACCGCGCCCGCCGCCCCCGGCGCCGCCTCCGGCACCGCTCCGGGGATCCCGGCCCAGCCCGGCGGCCCGGACGGGGAGAGCCTGCCGTCGCGCGACGGCACCGCCGTCGGCGGCCGGTAGGGACGGACGCGCACGCCGCCGGGCGGGGCGGTGGACGGGAGGCCGGCCTCCCGTTCACCGCCCCGCCCGGCGTTGCGCGAGGGCACCGCGCGAGGACACCGCCGCGATAACCGTAGGATGAGCGCCGCAAACGCATCACCGAGTGGTCGTCGAACACTCCGTCGCATGCCGATCGCCGTTGGGAAGCGGTGCCGGGACGCCCGGCAGGCAGGGGGTGGGCGGTAGGCGAGACGACACGTATGACGTCCCTTCCTGGAGCGTGACCTGTCTGATGTCCGCCTCGTTCCCAGTCCTGAGGCTCTTCCGCGGTAAGCAACGGCCCAAGGGAGGTGCCGCACGGCCCGCCCCCCCGAGTTTCTCGGTGAAGCACGCGCTGGCCCTCTCCGTCCTGCTGGGCGCGGCCCTCCTCGCACAGCTGCTGGGCGCGCTGCTGGCGAACATCGCCCTGTTCGTCGCGGGCTCCTCGGTCGGCCTCCTGCTCGACCTGTACCTGGTGCACCGGCAGCCCCGGCTGGTCGCCGCACTGGGCAGGCTGCGCTTCGACGTCACCGCCCGCCAGCTGCTGCGCGACGCGCTGATCGTCGTCGGCCTGGTCCGGCTGCCGGGCATCGACCCGATCGAGGAGCAGCCCCTCGCCCTGGCCCTGCTGGCCGGCTACTTCCTGCACTTCTGCTGCCAGGCCGCCGCACTGCTGATCAGGCGCCGGCGCACCCTCCCCTTCGTCACCCGCAACATCGACGCCTCAGCCCTGCGGCTGTCCTCCGCGCCGCCGCGGCTGCTGGCCCGCCAGCCCAGCCGCCGGCTGCTGTACTTCGCCCTGCCCGCCACGGCCGGTCTGATGACCTCGGCCCTGACCGCCGACGCCCTGTGGGGCCTGCTGGGCGTGGGCGTCACCCTGGCCCTGCACCTGGGCGGCATACTGCGGCTCGCCGCCTGGCTGCGGCCCGGCGCGCAGCCCGCGAACGAGCGGCAGGCGCTGGAGTGGCTGGACCGCTGGCTGGCCGAGTACCGGCCGACGGTGGCGATGTACTTCTCCGGCGGCGCCGCCTCCGCCTACCAGGCGAACATGTGGCTGAGCACGCTCTCGGCGCTGGAGGCCAGGCCGCTGATCGTGCTGCGCGAGCGGTTCATGGTGCAGAAGATCGACGCGACCGACGTGCCCGTCGTGTGCATCCCCAAGGTCGCGCACCTGATGCGGCTGGAGCACTCCTCGCTCAAGATGATGCTGCACCCGGCGAACTCCGGTAAGACCTCGCAGGTGCTGCGCATCCCGTCGATCAAGCACGCCTTCATCAACCACGGCGAGAGCGACAAGCTCTCCAGCTGCAACCCCTACGCCAAGGCCTACGACGAGGTGTGGGTCGCGGGCCGGGCCGCCCGGGACCGCTACCGGCTCGCGGACATCGGCGTCGACGACCGCGACGTGGTGGAGGTCGGCCGCCCGCAGCTCGCGCCGATCCGCCCCTACGCCGGGCCCCCGGCCGCGGACGGCCCCGTCACGGTGCTGTACGCGCCCACCTGGGAGGGCTGGACCGACGACCCCGGCAACACCTCGGTCATCCTGGCCGGCGAGAACATCGTCCGCGCCCTGCTGGCGGACCCGAAGGTGCGGCTGCTGTACAAGCCCCACCCGATGACCGGTTCGGTCGACCCGCGCGCGGCCCGCGCCAACGAGCGCATCCAGCAGATGATCGCCGAGGCCAACGCCCGGCGCTCCGGCCCGCGCCCCGGCCCGGAGGCCGCCGCCGAGCTGGCCCGCCGCACCGCCGCGCTGGACGAGCTGACCACCACGGCGTTCCGGCCGAGCGCGGACGAGATGGAGCGGATGCTGCTCCAGTCCACGCCCGGGGGGGACCGGGAGGCGGCGGTGGCGGCCGCGACGGCCGCCTGGGAGGAGGCCTACTGGGCGTCCTTCCCCGAGTGGGAGCATCTGGTGATCACCGGGCCGCGGCCCGCCCTGTACGCCTGCTTCAACCGTTCCGACCTGCTGATCAGCGATGTCTCCAGCGTGGTCTCGGACTGGCTGGCAAGTGAGAAGCCGTACGCGGTCGCCAACACCAGCGGTCTGGCGGAGGAGGAGTTCAGGGCCGGCCTGCCGACCGTGCGGGCGGCCACCATCCTCACCCCCGACGCGGCCGGCGTGCCCGCCCTGCTGGCCTCCGTCCGGGACCCGTCCCGGGACACCATGGCGCGGGCCCGCGCCGAGCTGAAGGTGCACCTGCTGGGGCCGGCCGATCCGCCGTCGATCGTCCGCTTCGACCGGGCGGTCGCGGCGCTGTGCGCCAAGGCCGACAGGCGCCGCGAGCTGATGGCCCTGCGCACGGACGACGCTCCGGCACCGCGGGTGGCCGCCGAGGCGGCGGAGGCGGCCGAGGCCGCGGAGGCCGTGCAGGAGCCCGACCACAGCGACCCGGAGAACTCCCTCACCACCTGACGTCCGGCCGGTGAGCCGCGAAGCGGCGGTGGCCCCGTCCTCTCCCGGGAGAGGACGGGGCCACCGCCGCTTCGCCGTCCGTACCGCGCCGCTCCTACTCCTCGAAGGGGTCGAAGTCCTCGTACGCGCGCAGGGCCTCGTCGCGCTCCGCCTCGCGGTCGCGGCGGCGCTGGGCGGCCGGGCGGAGGGTGTCCATGCGGTGGTCCTCGCCGCGGCGGCCGAGCATCTCCGCGCCCGCGGCCACCGAGGGCTCCCAGTCGAAGACGACCGCGTCCTCGTCCGGCCCGATGGCCACGCCGTCGCCCTCCCGGGCGCCCGCCTTCATCAGCTCGTCCTCGACACCGAGGCGGTTGAGCCGGTCGGCGAGGTAGCCGACGGCCTCGTCGTTGCTGAAGTCGGTCTGGCGCACCCAGCGCTCCGGCTTCTCGCCGCGCACCCGGAAGAAGCCGTCGCCCTCCTGCGTGACGGTGAAGCCCGCGTCGTCCACGGCCTGGGGGCGGATGACGATACGGGTCGCCTCCTCCTTCGGCCTGGCCTCGCGCGCCTCCTCCACGATCCCCGCCAGGGCGTAGGACAGCTCCTTGAGCCCCTTGCGGCTGACGGCCGAGACCTCGAAGACCGGGTAGCCGCGCGCCTCCAGGTCGGGGCGGATGATGTCGGCCAGGTCCTGGCCGTCGGGGATGTCCACCTTGTTGAGCACCACCACGCGCGGGCGGCCGTCCAGGCCGCCGTACTGGGCCAGCTCGGCCTCGATGACGTCGAGGTCGGTCACCGGGTCGCGCTCGGACTCCAGCGTCGCGCAGTCCAGCACGTGGACCAGGACCTCGCAGCGCTCGACGTGGCGCAGGAACTCCAGCCCCAGCCCCTTGCCCCGGCTGGCGCCGGGGATCAGGCCGGGCACGTCGGCGATGGTGTAGACGGTCGCGCCGGCCGTCACCACGCCCAGGTTGGGCACCAGGGTGGTGAAGGGGTAGTCGGCGATCTTCGGCTTGGCCGCGGAGAGGACGGAGATCAGGGACGACTTGCCCGCCGACGGGTAGCCGACCAGGGCCACGTCCGCCACCGTCTTCAGCTCCAGGACGATGTCGCGGGTCTCCCCCGGCTCGCCCAGCAGCGCGAAGCCCGGCGCCTTGCGGCGGGCCGAGGCCAGCGCGGCGTTGCCCAGGCCGCCGCGTCCGCCGCGTCCGGCGACGAAGGTGGTGCCCTGGCCGACGAGGTCGGCGAGCACGTTGCCCTGCCGGTCCAGGACGACCGTGCCGTCCGGGACGGTCAGCACCAGGTCCTTGCCGTCCGCGCCCGAGCGGTTGCCGCCCTCGCCGGGCTTGCCGTTGGTCGCCCGGCGGTGCGGGGTGTGGTGGTACTCCAGCAGCGTGGTCACGGACTGGTCGACGACGAGGATCACATCGCCGCCCCGGCCGCCGTTGCCGCCGTCCGGGCCGCCCAGCGGCTTGAACTTCTCGCGGTGGACGGAGGCACAGCCGTGGCCTCCGTTACCCGCGGCGACGTGCAGCTCGACGCGGTCCACGAAGGTGGTCATGACGGGTGCCTCCAGGCTGGTGTTCGAGGGGTGTGCGGATTGCGGAGGGGCGGACCGCCGGGGGTGCCGCACCGGTGCGGCGGCGCGGCAGGCGGCCGGCCGCCTCCTTACAGCTTCTTGCAACGCGCCGAGGGCGGAACCGCTTCCCCGTCCGTACGCGCGGGGCACGTACGGACGGGAGGCGGTCCGCCCTCGGAGGGTGCTGCGGGTCGTACCGGAGCCGGTGGTTACTCGGCGACCGGGACGATGTTCACGACCTTGCGGCCGCGGGAGGTGCCGAACTGCACCGCACCGGCGGCCAGCGCGAACAGGGTGTCGTCGCCGCCGCGGCCCACGCCGGAGCCCGGGTGGAAGTGGGTGCCGCGCTGGCGGACCAGGATCTCGCCCGCGTTGACGACCTGACCGCCGAAGCGCTTCACGCCGAGCCGCTGGGCGTTGGAGTCACGACCGTTCCGAGTGGACGATGCGCCCTTCTTGTGTGCCATCTCTCCTCAGTCCCTTACTTCGTCGCCGGGGCGTCGATACCGGTGATCTTCAGCGCGGTGTGCAGCTGACGGTGACCGATCCGCTTGCGGTAGCCGGTCTTGTTCTTGTACTTCATGATGTCGATCTTGGCACCCTTGTGGTGGTCCACGACCTCGGCGTGGACCTTCACACCGGCCAGGACCCACGGGTCGCTGGTGACCGCGTCGCCATCGACGATGAGCAGGGTCGAGAGCTCGACGCTGTCGCCGACCTTGCTGGTGGAGATACGGTCAACCTCAATGACGTCGCCGACGGACACCTTCTGCTGGCGGCCGCCGGTGCGCACGATCGCGTACACGCGGAACTCTCTCTCGCTCGTGGGTGGGGCCCCTGATGCCAGCCGCTCGCCACGGGCACGGCCCGTGCGGATCCGAGTGGATTGAGCGGCCTCTCCTCGCGCTCACGCGACACCTCGCGGAGTGCGTGGAGGGATCTGCTCAGGAGCCTGGCGTGTCCATCGACACGCCGCGACGGTCAAGGTTACGGGGCTTTGTCGCGGGGGGTCAAACCGGCCCCGGACGCCGGTGGGCGTCCAGGGCCGGTCCGTACCCGTCAGTCCTCGGCCGGGGCCGAGACGGAGGACGGGCTCTGCTGCTCGGCCGCCGCGGTCTTGCGGGTGGCCGTCTTCTTGGCGGCGGTCTTGGTGGCGGCCTTCTTCGCCGTCGCCTTCTTGGCGGCGGTCTTGGCGGCGGTCTTGGTGGCGGCCTTCTTCGCCGTCGCCTTCTTGGCGGCCGACTTGGAGGCGGCCTTCTTCGCCGTGGAGGCCGTCTTCTTGGCGGCGGTCTTCTTCGCCGTCTTGCGGGCCGCCTTCTTCGCCGGGGCGGCTTCCTCCGCGGCTTCCTCGGCGGCTTCCTCCGCGGCGGTCTCCGAGAGAGCTTCCGCGGGGGCCTCGGCCGACGCCTCGGCGGCGGGCTCCGGTTCCGCGGCGGGCCCGGCGGACGGGACCGCGGGCTCGGTGATCTCGGCCGCCTCGGGGGATCCGGCCGGAGCGGCCGCACGGCGCACCACACGGCGGCGGGGACGGGCCGGCGGTGGAGGAGGCGGTGTCGGAGGCGGTGCGGCCCTCGGCGTCGACCACGACGGCCTTGTAGCGCAGCGGCGTTCCGGCCTTCACGTCCCGGCCGATGTACTGGGTGACCTTGTA
>NZ_JBKJFM010000067.1:0-30208 GCF_046614825.1 Streptomyces nanhaiensis | reverse complement strand
ACACCCTGGCCGTCCTGCGCGCCGCCGCCCGCCGCGGGACGCCGGTGTGGATCGGCCACGTGGACGCCGACGGCACCGCCGGTCAGCGCGTCGTCGAACCCGTCCGCGTCGAGGGCGGCCTCGTCACGGCGTACGACCACGCCGCCGAGGAGGTCCGCACCTACCCGCTGCACCGCATCACGGGCGCGGCGGACGTAGGGACCCCGGACGGTCCGGCGGAAACGGCGGGCCGGGCGTGACCCGCCGCCGCGTTCACCGCCGCGCGGCCCTCCGCGCCGCCTTCGCGCCGTTGGTGGCCGCCACCGCCCCGGCGATCGCCGCCCAGGCCCCGGCGAGCGCGGCGACCGCCCCGGCGGTCGCCGCCACCCTGCCCGCCCACTTCACATAGCCGTCCATGCCGCAGCCCCCCGCACGCCGTGTCCGCCTGCTCCGGATCGCTTCCATGACCGGCAGCGTAGGCGCCGCGGGCCGTCCCCCGCACGGGCGGGGCGGCCCCCCGGAGTAGGGCCGAAGGGCCCCGCCGGGGGCCGCCGGTCGCTCGGGCACGCCGCCGCGCGCCCGGAAAAAGTAGACTCTTCCATTCGGCGTGTGCGCCCGTCACACGACGATCCGATCGCTGGAGGTGCGCGTGTCCTGCCTGATCGTCCAGAGCGACAAGACCCTGCTGCTGGAGGTCGACCACGAGCAGGCCGACGACTGCCGCCGCGCCATCGCGCCCTTCGCCGAGCTGGAGCGGGCCCCCGAGCACATCCACACCTACCGGCTCACCCCGCTGGGCCTGTGGAACGCCCGCGCCGCCGGGCACGACGCCGAGCAGGTCGTCGACGCACTGGTCACCTACTCCCGCTACCCGGTGCCGCACGCGCTGCTGGTGGACGTGGCCGAGACGATGGACCGCTACGGCCGGCTGCGGCTGCTCAAGCACCCCGTGCACGGGCTGGTCCTGGAGTCCTCCGACCGGCCGGTGCTGGAGGAGATCCTGCGCTCCAAGCGGATCCAGCCGCTGGTCGGCGCCCGCATCGACTCCGACACCGTCGCCGTCCACCCCTCCGAGCGCGGCCAGATCAAGCAGGCGCTGCTCAAGCTGGGCTGGCCCGCCGAGGACCTGGCCGGCTACGTCGACGGCGAGGCGCACCCGATCGAGCTGGACGAGGACGGCTGGGCGCTGCGCCCGTACCAGAGGCAGGCCGTGGAGAACTTCTGGCACGGCGGCTCCGGCGTCGTCGTGCTGCCCTGCGGCGCGGGCAAGACGCTGGTGGGCGCGGGTGCGATGGCCACGGCGAAGGCCACCACGCTGATCCTGGTGACCAACACCGTCTCGGCCCGGCAGTGGAAGAGCGAGCTGGTGCGGCGCACCTCGCTGACGGAGAGCGAGGTCGGCGAGTACAGCGGCGCGAAGAAGGAGATCCGCCCCGTCACCATCGCCACGTACCAGGTGCTGACGACCAAGCGGAAGGGCGTGTACCCGCACCTGGAGCTGTTCGACTCCCGCGACTGGGGCCTGATCGTCTACGACGAGGTGCACCTGCTGCCGGCCCCGGTGTTCAAGTTCACCGCCGACCTCCAGGCCCGCCGCCGCATCGGCCTGACGGCCACGCTGGTGCGCGAGGACGGCCGCGAGTCCGACGTCTTCTCCCTCATCGGCCCCAAGCGCTTCGACGCGCCCTGGAAGGAGATCGAGGCGCAGGGCTACATCGCCCCGGCCGACTGCGTGGAGGTCCGCGTGGACCTGACCGAGTCCGAGCGGCTGGCGTACGCGACGGCCGAGTCGGACGAGAAGTACCGCTTCTGCTCCACCACCGCCTCCAAGCAGCGCGTCACCGAGGCGCTGGTGCGCCGCCACGCCGGGCAGCAGACGCTCGTCATCGGCCAGTACATCGACCAGCTCGACGAACTGGGCGAGCACCTGGGCGCGCCCGTGATCAAGGGCGACACCGGCAACGCGCAGCGCGAGAAGCTGTTCGACGCCTTCCGCGCGGGCGAGCTGTCGGTGCTGGTGGTCTCCAAGGTGGCCAACTTCTCCATCGACCTGCCCGAGGCCACCGTCGCCATCCAGGTGTCGGGCACCTTCGGCTCCCGCCAGGAGGAGGCCCAGCGCCTGGGCCGCGTGCTGCGCCCGAAGGCGGACGGCCACGAGGCCCGCTTCTACTCGGTCGTCGCCCGCGACACCGTCGACCAGGACTTCGCGGCCCACCGCCAGCGCTTCCTGGCCGAGCAGGGCTACGCCTACCGCATCGTGGACGCCTCCGAGCTGCTGGCGGGCGACGAGGAGCCGGACGAGGTGGGCTAGCCTCGCGTTCCACCGCGGAACGAGGCGGAACGAGGGGGCCGCCGCGGACTGGTACGCCTGGGCGCGCACTACTTCTCCCACGGCGCGTGGCTGGAGGAGGGCGCGCTACTGCGCGGCGCGCGGCGGCTGGCGGGTGTCCCGGGCGTGCTGATCCACGGCCGGGCCGATCTGAGCAGCCCGCTCGACACCGCGTGGGAGCTGTCCCGCGCCTGGCCGGACGCGGAGCTGACCGTCGTCGCCGCCGAGGGCCACCTCGGCGGCGCCACCACCCGCACCCGCGTCCTGGACGCGCTGGACCGCTTCACGGCGCGGTGACGGCGTTGCCGGGGAGTCATCCGGTGGGTTGGGGGCTCTCCCGTCGCAGGCGCCACGCCGCGTACGCCAGCAGGGCCAGGGCCAGGGGCGCGTACGGGGAGGCGAGGGGCTGCTGCCACCAGGGCAGGTGGAGGTCGAGGTCGCCGGAGTGGGGGACGAGCCAGTGCGTGCGGGCCGTGAAGAGCACGGCGACGGCGCCCGCGGCGTACAGCGGCCACCGGCGGGACGGCGAGGCGGCGGCCGCCATGACGGCGAGCAGCGGTACGCACCACACCCAGTGGTGGGACCAGCTGATCGGCGAGACCAGCACCGCCGTGCCCGCGACGGCCAGCACCCCCCAGCCCTCCCGTCCGCGCAGATGGGCGCGGCGGGCCAGCCACAGCCCCAGCAGACCGGTGACGGCCGCGGGGACCGCCCACCACAGGCCGGGCTCCGGGGTGTGCAGGAGGCGGGCGATCATCCCCTGGAGGGACTGGTTGTCGACGATCCACGCCTTGCCGACGCGGCCGGTCTCGAACATCCGCCGCGTCCAGAAGTCCACGCTCGCGCCCGGCAGGACGGCCGCGCCGAGCGCCGCCGTACCCGCGAAGCCCGCCAGCGCCGTCAGCCCGGCCCGGACGCGGCCGGTCAGCAGGAGGTGGACGGCGAAGATCGCGGGGGTGAGCTTGATACCGGCCGCGACGCCGATGGCCAGGCCCTTGCCGCGGGCGCCGTCCGGGCGGCCGAGGTCCCACAGGACCAGGCAGGCCAGGACGAGGTTGATCTGCCCGAAGACCATGGTCTGGAAGACCGGCTCCAGCCACAGGCCGGCCGCCGTGGCGGCGGTCAGGAGCGCCGGGGAGGTCCGCCGCCCGGCCAGGCGCAGGGAGAGGTGGACCAGCAGGGCGAGCAGCACGACGTTGCCCGCCGTGAAGAGTGCCTGGACGGCGGGCAGGGGCAGCAGGGCGGTGGGGACGAACAGCAGCGCGGCGAAGGGCGGGTAGGTGGCGGGCAGGTCCCACTCGGTGACGGTGAAGCCGTACAGGTCGCGCCCCTCGACGACGGCCTGCCCCTCGGCGCGGTAGACGAGCACGTCCACCAGGAAGCTGGGCTGCGCCGCGCAGACCGCCGCGAGCGCGGCGAGGGAGAGCACGAGCAGGGCGGTGGCCGCCGCGCGGGTGCGGCTGCCGCCGGGCGCGCCGAACGCGCCGCGTATCCGGGCGCGGGCAGCGGTACGGCCGGCACGTGCGGTACGGCCGTCGCGTGCGGTGCGGGCCGGGCGCCCGGCGCCGGGGCCAGGGCCGGGGTCGCCCCCGGTGCCGGTGTCGGGTGTGGGCGCGGTCGGCACTCGGCCACCTCCTGGGTTCCGGTCCGTCGGTCGACGGTCGTCCTGCGGTCCTCCGCGGTCGCCGCCGCGGAGCGACCCTAACCGACGGTCCGGTGCGCCCGGCCGGGTGTCAGGCGCGGGTCGCGGGCTCGTGCGCTCTGCCCTCGCGCGTCCCGTGGTCCCGTTTGTGCTCCGAGCCCTGCTCCCGGTCCTCCTCTCGCGCCTCCGCGTAGTCGCCGAGGACCGCGACGTCGAACGCCGCGGCGGCGAAGACGGAGATCGCCCGGACGGCGTCGCCCAGCAGGTGCCGGCGGTGGCGGTGGCCGCCGTCGCCGCTCCGTGCGTCGAGCGCGGCGAGCGCGGTGGCGCCCGAGGCCCGGCCGCCGGATGTCTGGGGAGGGATGGGGGTGCTGTTCATGACTCCACGGTTTTGCAGTCGTTTCGCCCTATTGGTCCATATCCATCCTAGGTCTCACCACGGCTTTCCTCCGCCCGCAACCCGGTCCGTCCACCCTCCCCGCGTACGGGGGAAAACCGTTCGCCCACCGGGACGAGCGGGGCTAGAATCACGCGTCTCCCGCCTCCCGCGCCACGGCACCGCACGGCGTGCCTTCCGCATGCCCGCGTGCCGCCGTGCCGCCGGGGAGGAGCCGGCCGGTCGGTACCGGCCGACGGACCGCGCCCCCGGCGGCCGCACTCCGGCCGGCTTCCGCCGGCCCTCCGGCCCCGTCGGCGTACGCGGTCCCCTTCCGACCCTGTCGTCCACCGCACCCGGCGTGCGGCGCGGCCGCACGCCCGCGCGGCTCGCCGTGCCGCCGTCGTGCGCGCTTTCCGCAGGAGGCCAGCAACATGCCCGCGCACGCTCCCGACCCGCACGCCCCCGGCATGTCCGACCCCGACACGCTCGACCCCCTCGAACGCGAACGCGCCCACCTGGCCGCCTCGCGCACCGCGCTGCGCGCCATGCGCCGTGACGTCGAGTCGCTCGACATCCGGAACGTCACCGCCAACTGGGTGAACGCCGAGGTGCTCCAGCGCCAGATCGACGCCCGGATCGAGGCCCTCGCCGACCTCGCCGACACCCCGCTGTTCTTCGGCCGCCTGGACTACACGGACTTCCCGAGCCCTCCGGGCTCCTCCCCCGCCCCGGAGGAGGGCACTGCGGAGGACGGCACTGCGGAGGACGGCGCTCCGGAGGCGGCCCGCTACTACATCGGCCGCCGCCACGTCCACGACACCGACGGCGACCCGATGGTCGTCGACTGGCGCGCCCCCGTCTCCCAGCCCTTCTACCGCGCCTCCAAGAAGGACCCGCAGGGCGTCGGCCTGCGCCGCCGCTTCGGCTACACCGGCGGCGAACTGACCGCGTACGAGGACGAGCGGCTGTCCGACCCGGACGAGGCCGAGAAGGCCGGCGCACTGCTCAGGCGCGAGATCGAGCGTCCGCGCGTCGGCCCGATGCGCGACATCGTGGCCACCATCCAGCCCGAGCAGGACGAGATCGTCCGTACCGGCGTCGACGGCACCGTGTGCGTCCAGGGCGCGCCGGGCACCGGCAAGACGGCCGTCGGCCTGCACCGCGTGGCCTATCTGCTCTACGCCCACCGCGAGCGCCTGGCCCGCACCGGGACGCTGGTCATCGGCCCCAACCGGTCCTTCCTGCGCTACATCGAGCAGGTCCTGCCGGCGCTGGGCGAGCTGGCGGTGCGGCAGGCGACCGTGGAGGACCTGGTCACCGAGGCGACGGGCGTGGAGGTGCGCGGCACGGACGACCCGGAGGCCGCCCGGATCAAGGGCGACGCCCGCATGGCCGAGGTGCTGCGCCGCGCGGTCCGCTCGGGCGTGACGATGCCGGCCGAGCCGTGCGTCGTCGTCCGCGGCTCGCGCCGCTGGCGCGTCCCGGCGTACGAACTGGAGGAGATCGTCCGCGAGCTGCTGGAGCGCGGCATCCGCTACGGCGCCGCCCGCGAGGCCCTGCCGCGGCGCGTCGCGCACGCCGTGCTGACGCGCATGGAGCGCTCCGGCGAGGCCCCCGACGACCGGGTGCAGGACGCGGTGGCGCGCAACGCGGCGGTGAAGGCCCTGGTCAAGGCCGTGTGGCCGGAGGTCGATCCGGCGAGGCTGGTGCTGCGGCTGCTGTCGGACGACGGCTTCCTGGCCGAGTGCTCCGAGGGGATCCTCACCGAGGAGGAGCGCAAGGCGATCCTGTGGACGAAGCCGCCGCGCGGGGTGCGGTCGGCGAAGTGGTCGGCCGCCGACGCCGTGCTGATCGACGAGGCCGCCGACCTGGTGCGGCGCACCCCCTCGCTCGGCCACGTCGTCCTGGACGAGGCGCAGGACCTCTCCCCCATGCAGTACCGGGCGGTGGGCCGCCGCTGCACCACCGGCTCGGCGACGGTGCTGGGCGACCTGGCGCAGGGCACCACGCCGTGGGCGACCGCGAGCTGGGCCGAGGCCCTGTCCCACCTGGGCAAGCCGGACGCGGCGGTGGAGGAGCTGACCCGGGGCTTCCGCGTGCCGCGCGAGGTCATCGCGTACGCCTCCCGGCTGCTGCCGCACATCGCGCCGGGCCTGTCCGAGGCGACCTCGATCCGCGAGGCGGCGGGCTCCCTGCGGGTGCGGGCGGTGGCGGTGGAGGAACTGGACGGCGCGGTGGTGGACGCCTGCCGCGAGGCGCTGGAGCGCGAGGGCTCGATCGGCCTGATCGCCGCCGACGCCCGCGTCCCCGTCCTGGCCGCGGCCCTGGACGCCGTCGGCGTCCCCCACCTCGCCCCGGGGGCGGAGACGGACGCCGGCGCCCGCCTCACCCTCGTCCCGGCGACCCTGGCCAAGGGCCTGGAGTACGACCACGTGGTCCTGGACGAGCCGGCCGCCGTCGTCGACGGCGAACCGGACGAGCGCACCGGCCTGCGCCGCCTGTACGTCTCCCTCACCCGCGCGGTCTCCGGCCTCACCGTCGTCCACGCGGCCCCCCTGCCCGAGCCGCTGCGCGACGGGGGCGGCGCCTGACGGGACGCCGGGCGGCGCGCAGGCAGCCACCGGCCCGGCGGGGCCGTCCTACCCGGCGGTGAGGGGAGAGAGATGACCGATGCGGCGGTGCGGCGAGACGGGCGGCAGGCCGCTCGGGCGGACGCGCCCGTCAGCGCGGGCGCCTGAGCGTCCCCCGGCGGCTTCCTGTGATCGTCTGACGATCACAGGAAGCCGCACCGCATCACCCACCCGAGTGCCAGGACCGGCGATTTCACTGATCTCAGGAGCAGTCCGGGGCGGTAATGGTGTGACGCCCCCTCACACCCCTGTGCATGTCTCCTGGAGGAAACCATGCGCGTCCCCCGACTCCTCACCACGGCCCTGCTGGCCCTGGCGACGGCGTTCGCCGTACCGGCCGCCCCCGCCTCGGCCGCCGGGAACGCCACGCAGAACGCGGCGGAGAACTACGTGGCCCTCGGCGACTCCTACTCCTCCGGTACCGGCGCCGGAGACTACTCCGACGTGCTGTGCACCCGCAGCGGCAACGCCTACCCGGCCCGGTGGGCGCGGCTCTCCGCACCCGCGTCCTTCACCTTCGCCGCCTGCGGCGGGGCGAAGATCCCGGACGTGCTGAACAACCAGGTGCGGTATCTGGACCAGAGCACGACGCTGGTGAGCATCAGCATCGGCGGCAACGACTCCGGCTTCGCCTCCATCATGCTGACCTGCGTGCTCTCCTCGCAGGCGACCTGCGAGCAGAGACTGGACGAGGCCGCCGACTACGCCCGCGACGAGCTTCCCCGCGAACTGGACGCCCTGTACGCCACCATCCGCGACCGCGCGCCGAACGCCGAGGTCGTCGTCGTGGGCTACCCCTACCTCTACAAGGAGGGCGGCTTCTGCCTGAGCATGGGCTCGGGCAAGCGCACTGCGATCAACGACGGCGCCGACGTGCTCAACCAGGTGATCGCCGGCCGCGCCGCCGCGGCCGGGTTCGCCTTCGCGGACGCCCGTCCCGCCTTCGCCGGGCACGAGATCTGCACGAGTGACCCGTGGATCAGCTCCACCAACATCCACCCCACGGCCGAGGGCCACGAGAAGGGGTACCTGCCGGCCTTCTCGGCGGCCGTCTCGTAGGCGCGTGCGCACCCGCGTCCGGTTCCCCGCGCCCCGGGTGCGGGGAACCGGACGCGGCGGCCCCCTCCTCCCGCCTTCTCCCGTCCGCCGGCGGACGGGATCGCGCCGACGGGCCGGTACCGGTTGCGCGGAGCGGCCCGGCTGTCTAGGTTCCGAACGGTCGGCCGGATCAGAGGGGGAACATGTTCGGGTTAGGACTGGCGTCCTACACGGTCTTCGTCATGGCGGTGCTGGTCATCTGCGTCACTCCCGGCCCCGACATGGTCTACATCCTCACCCACGGCATCAGCCAGGGCACCAGGGCGGGTCTGCTGGCGTCGCTGGGCATGTCGGCCGGTATGGCCTGCCACACCATCGCGGTGGCGCTGGGGGTCGCCACCCTCGTCCAGTCGTCGGAGACGGCGTACCAGGTGCTCCGCTACGCCGGGGCCGTGTACCTGGTCTACCTGGCCTGGCACACGCTGCGGGACTCCTCCGGGACCACCTTCGAGGGGGAGCACACGGCCGCGCCGCCGATGACGGTCTTCCGCAGGGCGACCATCGTCAACCTGCTCAACCCCAAGATCATCATCTTCTACCTCGCCTTCCTGCCGCAGTTCGTCACGCCCTCCGCCGGGAGTCCCGCCCTCCAACTCCTGGTGCTGGGGGTGACGTTCACGGTGATCGGGCTGCTGGTCGACTGTGTGATCGCGCTGCTCTCGGGCCGGATCGGGGAGCGGCTGCGCAAGCGGCCCGGCTCGGGCACCTGGCTGAACCGCCTGGCGGGCGTCGTCTTCCTCGGCCTCGCCGCCAAGGTCGCCATCGCCTGACCGACCGCCCTCCGACCCGCCGTCCCCCGCCGCTCCCCGCCGCCGCCCCGACCGGGCGCCCCGCGGACGCCCCGGGCCCGGTACGGGGCGGAGAGGGGACGAAGACCCGGAAGCTGGAAGAGCGCCACATGTGCACCGTCACGACCGGTACGGCAGGCAGCAAGACCGGCTGCACGACCGGAACCGAGCCCGGAGCCACGACCGGGACCACGGCCGGGACCACGGCCGGGACCACGGCCGGCCGCCCGGGGTCCGACATCTGCGACGAGGGCGACGCCTTCTACCGGCAGGCGCTGACCCGGGGCAGCGCGCCCGCCGCGCAGGCGCCCGGATGCCTGCTGGAACTGGGGCTGCTGCGCCGGTCGCCGGAGAGCCCCGGGACGCTGGTCCCGGTGCCGCCGGACATCGCGGCCGCCAGGCTCGCGCGCCCGATCGAGCGGGCCATCCTGGAGCAGGAGCAGGCCCTGCGGTCGGTCCGGTCGGTGCTGGCCCGCGCGGAGGCGGCGTACCGGCAGATCGGCCGGGAGGTCAACCGCACCGCGGACCTGCTGCTCGGCGAGGAGGCCGTCGACCGGGCCCTGCGCCGGGCCGCCCGGTCCTGCGGGAGCGACGTGATGACCGCCCAGCCGGGCGGCGGCCTGGGTGAGGAGGCACTGGCCCGCGCCCTGCCGGAGGCGCTGGACCTGTGCTCCAGGGGGGTACGGCAGCGGGTGCTGTACCAGCACACCGTGCGCTCCCACGGCCCGACGCTCGCCTACGCGGAGAAGATCACCGCGGCCGGCGCCGAGGTGCGCACCCTGGCCGAGGCGTTCAACCAGGTCACCGTCTTCGACGGCGCCGTCGCCTTCATACCCGCCGCGCAGGAGCACCAGCCGGCGGCCCTGTCCGTGCGCCACCCGGCGATCGTGCGCTACCTGGTGAACGCCTTCGACTGCGCGTGGGACCGGGCCGAGCCCGTCTTCCGCGGCACGGACCGGTGGCAGCCGCACGCTTTCACCTCCCAGACCCGGCGGGCCGTACTGCGCCTGATGGTGGAGGGGCACACCGACAAGGCGATCGGGAGCCGGCTGGGCGTGAGCCCCCGCACCGTGGCCAACCACATCAAGTGGGCCGCGGACCACTTCAGGGCCGGCAGCCGGGCCCAACTGGGCTACCTGCTCGCCCGGTCCGGGCTCCTGGACTCCCAGCGGCCGGACGGGCGCACCCGGTTCGGCTGAACGGCGTGCTCCCGGGACCGCGGCGCGGGATGCCGGGCGGTTCCGGGTTGGCCCGGTTTCCGCCCATGTACAACGCCTTCAGGTTTACGCATTGCAGCATCATGCCCCGCGGTGCTCACTTCCCCCCGCCCGCGCGGGTTGGACAGCATGTCCCCCGTATCGCACAGCCCGGTGCGAATACCGGAGCGCAGGCGCATCTCCCCTGGAGGATGGGTGGACCTCTCGCTGTCCGAACTGAAGCGGCGGAAGATCGGAATCTGCCTCTCGGGAGGACTCTCCTCCCTCGCGCTGGCCTCCTGGCTGCACGGCGGCGGATACGACGTGGAGGCGTTCGTCCTCGACATCGGCCAGTGCCCGGAGAAGGACTTCCGCGAGTTCACCGGCGCGGTGCGCGCGGCCGGCATACCGGTGCACGAGGTGGACGCCCGGCGCGCCATGGCCGACGCGGCGCTCGACGTCGTCGCCTTCCAGGCCCACTACGACGGGGGCTACTGGAACACCACGGGCCTGTCCCGGGCCGTCATCGTCGAGCACGCGGTGCCCGGGCTGCGCCGGGCCGGCGTCGGCGTACTGGCGCACGGCTGCGTCGGCGGCGGCAACGACCAGCGCCGCTTCGAGCGCTACGGCGCGCACTTCGCGCCGGACCTCGCGGTCTTCGCCCCCTGGCGCGACCCGGAGGTGCTGGCCGCCCTGCCCGACCGGGAGGCGATGGCCCGCCACATCGCCGCGGCGGGCCTGGTGTGCATGCCGGGAAACACCGCGGAGCACTCCGTCGACGGCAACCTCGCGGGCACCTCCCACGAGGACGCCGGCCTGGAGGACCTGGGCACCACGGCGGCGGGCCTGGAGCGGCTGATGGGCGTGTCGCCCCGGCAGGCGCCGGACCGGGTGGAGACGGTCTCCGTCACCGTCGAGCACGGCCGCCCGGTGGCCCTCGACGGCCGCCGCCTGCCGCCGGAGGAACTGCTGGAGCTGGCCAACACCGTCGGCGGGCGGAACGGGCTGGGCCTGACCGACGTGGTGGAGCACCGCATCAACGGCACCAAGTGCCGCGGGGTGTACGAGGCGCCGGGCATGGAGCTGCTGTCGCACGCGGTGCGCGCCGCCTACGAGACGGTCACCGACCGGGGCGCCGCGGACACCGCGCGGTTCCTCGCCCGGCAGCTCGCGGTCTGCGTCTACGAGGGGACGGCGCACGGCCGTACCGCCCGGGCGGCGCGGGCCGGTCTGGCCGAGATCGCCGGCCCGGCCGACGCCACCGTCCGGCTCGACCTCTACAAGGGCGGCGTCGTCGGGCGGGCGCTGCCGGAGATCGGCGGGGGCGCCGACGTCCTGCGGCAGCGCCGGTTCACCGGCGGAGGCGGCCACAACTGGGACTCGGCGCCCCTCTCCGGGCCCGCCTCCGGATGACCCGCGGGCGGCTTCCGCGCCTTCCCGCGCACTCGCGCACACCTGTCCACTCGCTCACAGGGGAACAGACATGCTTCAGCGCACATTCGGCCGGCTGGGCTGGCGGGTCGGGGAGATCGGCTACGGGATGTGGGGGGTCGGCGCCGGTCCCGGCGGCTGGCAGGGAGCGGACGACGAGACGAGTCTCGCCGCCCTCCAGCTCGCCGTGGACCTCGGCTGCAACGCGTTCGACACCGCGTGGATCTACGGCCGCGGGCACAGCGAGGTCCTGCTGGGGAAGCTCCTCGCGGCCAATCCGGGCAAGGGGCTGAAGGCCTTCACCAAGATCCCTCCCAAGGACCGGAGGTTCCCCTCCACCCGGGATTCCGACGTCGACGACGTGTTCCCGTACGACCACGTCATGGAGTACACCGAGAAGAGCCTGCGCAACCTCGGCGTCCCCCGTGTGGACCTGATGCAGTTCCACGTGTGGGAGGACCACTGGGCGCGGGACGAGCGCTGGCTGGCCACCGTCGAGGCGCTGCGGTCCTCGGGCATGGTCGACGGGATCGGCATCAGCATCAACCGCTGGGAGCCCTGGAACGCGACGGAGGTGCTGCGGACCGGCCTGATCGACAGCGTCCAGGTCATCTACAACATCTTCGACCAGGCGCCCGAGGACGAGCTCTTCCCGCTCTGCCGGGAGCTGGGCATCGGCGTGATCGCCCGCGTCCCGTTCGACGAGGGCACCCTGACCGGGACGCTGACGAAGGACACCACCTGGCCCGAGGGCGACTGGCGGGCCTCCTACTTCGTGCCCGAGAACCTGCACGCCAGCGTGGACCGCGCGGAGGGGCTGAAGAAGATCGTCCCCGACGGCATGACGCTGCCCGAACTGGCCCTGCGCTTCATCCTGCAGAACGACGACGTGCACACCGTGATCCCCGGCATGCGCCGCCCCGGGCACGTCTCCGCCAACATCGCGGTCAGCGACGGCCGCCGGCTGCCCGAGGAGCTGATGCGCGAGCTGCGCGCCCACCGCTGGGACCGGGAGCCGACGGAGTGGTCGCAGTGAGCGCCCCCGTACGGCCGGCGGTGCTGGCCCTGTGGTCCCCGCCGCGGGCGATGTCGACGGCCTTCTTCCGGATGATGGTGCAGCGCGGCGACTTCCGCGCGTACCACGAGCCGTTCTCCGAACTGGCCGCCGGGCACCACGTCGAGGTCGGCGGGCGGCGCCTCGCCACGCCGGAGGAGGTGCTGCGGGGGTTCACGGCGGAGTCGGCGAGGACGCCGGTGTTCTTCAAGGACACCACCGAGTACCCGCACGCCCGCCTCTTCGACGCGCTGCCGCTGGCCGAGGCCGTCACGCACACCTTCATCGTCCGCGACCCGCGGCGCGCCATCGAGTCGCACCACGCGGTGAACCCCGACGTGAAGCTCCCGGAGATCGGGTTCGAGCACCAGTACGAGATATTCGACCGGGTCCGCCGGGAGACGGGGCGCGACCCCGTCGTGGTCGACGCCGACGTCCTCGTCGAGCGCCCCGGCGACACCGTCCGCGCCTACTGCGAGGCCGTCGGCATCCCCTACGACGAGCGGGCCCTGTCCTGGCAGTCGGGGGAGCGTTCCGAGTGGAGCCGCACCAGCCGGTGGCACAGGGACGTCGCCCGCAGCTCCGGCTTCCGGCAGAGCGACCGGCGCCACGCCGTCACGGTCGACGACAGCCCGGTGCTGGCCGGCTACCTCCGGCACCACCTGCCCTTCTACGAGGAGCTGCGCTCCCACTCCCTCGTCCTGCCCGCCGTCTGAGGGCCCGCGCGCCACCGCGAGCCCCGCCGCACGCGACACGCAGCACACAGCCGCCGCGCGCCCCGTCGCGCGGCGGCCCGCACGGCCCGCACAGCCCAGCCCGCACAGCGCCCCACCCGCACAGCCCGTACCGCAGAGCAGTCCTGGAAACGCCTGGAAACGCCTGGAACCACACTCGATTGGGGTCCACGATGCCAGCCAGCACGTCCTCGCCCGCGCTGCCCGATCCCAACGGACGCCGCGTACCGTACCCGCGGGGCACCGCGACGACCCTGCACCTGATCGAGGAGCAGGCCCGTGCCACCCCCGACGCCGACGCGCTGTACTACGACGGCGCGACGCTGAGCTACCGGGAGCTGGACCGCAGGGCCAACTCCCTGGCCGCGATGCTCGTGGACCACGGCGCGCGCCGGGAGACGCTGCTCCCCCTGCTGGTGAGCGACGGGATGGAGCTCCCGCTCGCGATGGTCGCGGCGATGAAGGCCGGAGTCCCCTTCATCCCCTTCGACCCGGGCTGGCCCCGGGAGCGGATCGGCGCGCTGCTGCGGGGCCTGGGCACCGACATCGCCGTCGTCTCCCCGCGCACCCCGGCCCAGGCGGCCGGCTGCGCCCGCGCCCTCGTGGCCGACCACCGGAAGCTGGACGGCACCGACGCCGCCCCCGCCGGCGGGCGCCCCGGCCGTACCGACCTCGCCTACGGCTTCTTCACCTCGGGCACCACGGGCCTGCCCAAGTGCACGCTCAACGTGCACCGCGGCCTGCTCAACCGGTTCCTCTACATGACCCGCAGGTTCGGCGCCGGGCACGTGGCGCTCCAGAACAGCCGGTCGGTCTTCGACTCGTCGCTGTGGCAGTTGCTGTGGCCGCTGACCATGGGCGGCAGCGTCGTCATGCCGCGCCGCGACGGGCTGCTCGACCTGGAGCGCACCGTCGACCAGATCGGCCGCCACGGGGTGACGATCACCGACTTCGTGCCGTCGATCTTCACCGTGCTCGTCGACCTGCTCGCCTCGGACCCGGCGCTGGTGCGGGCGGCCGGCTCCCTGCGGCACGTCCTGCTGGGCGGCGAGGCGATCAACGTGGAGGCGGTCCGCAGGTTCCACGGGCTGCTGCCCGGCACGGCGATCACCAACACCTACGGCCCCACCGAGGCGTCGATCGGCAGTGTCTTCCACACCGTCACCGCGGGCGCCGGCGGTGACGGCGGTGACGGCGGCACCGGTGAGGAGATACCCGTCGGCCGCCCCATCGACAACACCTCGGCGGTGGTCGTGGACTCCTCGATGCGGCGCCTGGGCACGGGCGAGACCGGCGAGATCCTCATCGGCGGCGACTGCCTGGGACTGGGCTACCTCGGCGACCCGGAGCGCACCGGGGCGGCGTTCGTGCCCAACCCCTTCCCCGACGTCCCCGGCGACCGCCTCTACCGCACCGGCGACCTCGGCCACTACCGGGCCGACGGCTGCCTGTACTTCGTGGGGCGGCGCGACGACCAGCTCAAGGTGCGCGGGGTGCGGATCGAACCGGCGGAGGTCGAGCGGGCGCTGCTGACGCTGCCGGGGGTCCAGGACGTGCGGGTGGTGCTGCGGGGCGAGGCCGACGGCCAGACCCTGGTCGCGGCCGTGGTCGCCCGCGAGGACATCGACCTCGCGGACACCAGGGCGCGGGCCGGGAAGCTGCTCCCGGCCGAGCTGGTGCCCGACCGGTTCGTGCGGATCGAGAGCATGCCCCTGTCCCCCAACGGCAAGGCCGACCGCCGGGCCCTGGCGCGGCTGCTGGACGGGCCGGACGCGGCGGAGCGGAGCGCGGCTGAGCGGGCCGCGGCGCCCGGGAGCGGCGGCGCCGGGGGCGGTCCGGCCCCCGGCGGCGACCCGGAGCGGACCGTCCGCTCCCTGTGGGCCGAGCTCCTGGGCGTCACCCCCGGCCCGGGGGACGGCTTCTTCGAGATCGGCGGCACCTCCCTCAGCGCCCAGCGGCTCGTACTGCGCCTGCGCGACCTGTTCGGCCTGCGCCTGTCGGTGCGGGACATCGCCGAGGCGCCGACCGTCGCCGCCCAGGTCCGGCTGATCGCCCGGGGCGGCCCGGAGGCCGGGGAGGCGGCCGTCCACCGGGAGATGCTGGCCGACGCCGCCGCCCTGGAACCGGACTCCCCGCAACCGGCCGCTCCGGAACCGGCCTGTCCGGCGGCCGTACCGCACCCGCGGTCCGCGGCCGTCGCCCCGCCGCGGCACGTCCTCCTCACCGGCGGCACCGGATTCATCGGCATCCACCTGCTGGACGAGCTGCTGCGGTCCACGACGGCCACCGTCGCCTGCCTGGTCAACGCCGGGGACGACGCGGCCGCCCGCGCCCGGCTCGACGCCCGCGCCCGCCACTACGGCCTGCCCGTCGGCAGCGGCGACGACCGGGTCCGGGTCGTGCGCGGCGACCTCGGCGCCGATGGGTTCGGGCTGTCCGGGTCCGGCTTCCGGGAACTGGCCGAGTGGACGGACACGATCGTGCACGCGGGCGCGGAGGTCAACCTCGTCTACCCCTACCGGCGTCTACGCGCGGTGAACGTGCTCGGCACCCGTGAGGTGGTCCGGCTCGCCCGCACCGGCCCCGGGCCGGCCAGCCCCGTGCACCACCTGTCGACGCTCGGCATCCTGCCCCGCGTGTCCCACGGCGGCCCGGTGCCCGACGAGGACGCCTTCCCCGCGGCCGAGGAGGTGCCGGGCGACGGCTACAGCCGGAGCAAGTGGGTCGCCGAGGCGCTCCTGCGCGAGGCCCGGCGGCGGTACGGCCTCCCGGTGAGCCTGTACCGCATGGGCGAGGTGATGCCGCACTCGCGCACCGGCGTCCTCAGCCACGGCGGCAGCCTCGCCGAGTTCGTCCTGACGGCGTGCGCGGAACTCGGCGTCCGCTTCGAGACGGGGGCGCGGGGCGACTTCACCCCGGTGGACAACGTCAGCCGGTTCATCTCGGCGGCGGTGCGCGAGTGCCGCCTGGGCGAGACCTTCCACGTGGTGCAGCGGGAACCGACCCGGCTGGACGACCTCATGGGGCGCTTCGGCCCGGCGCGCGACCTGCGGCACGTGACGTACCGGGAGTTCCGCGAACTGGTCGCGGCGCAGAGCTCCCCCTCCCTCCAGCGGCTGGCCATGGTCCTGCCCGACCCGGACGACGGGCCGGGGGACCTGGGCGGGCTCTTCCGGGACGTCCCCTCCCCCGAATTCGGCCGCAACTGCCACGAGCTGGTGCGGTCCCTGGGCGTGGAGTGGCACGAGACCGTCCCCGCCGCGGACGGCTGAACAGGCCGGGCGCGCACCGCCTCCGCGTCCCGCCCGCCTCGCCCGTCCCGCCGGTGGTTCCGCCGGCGGGACGGGCGCCGTCGCGTCCCCGCCCGCGGCGCGCCAGGGCCGAACGGCCCGGCGGACACCGGTATCCGGGTATCGAACGACGTGCCCCGTGGCCTGGCAGGAGGGACCTTCGCCGGGCCGGGGAAAGGCGCTCGCGATGGAAGGCTTCAGATGAACGCCGGCGCGTCCCGCCGGCGGAGAACCGGGCCCGGAAGCCGGGCGGGGAGCCTTCGAGGAGCAGCCATGTCCTTCCACGTCCATTCCGAGGCGGGCCGGTTGAGGCAGGTCGTCCTGCACCGGCCCGGCCTGGAGCTGAAGCGGCTGACGCCCTCCAACAAGGACGAGCTGCTCTTCGACGACGTGCTGTGGGTCAAGCGGGCCAGGGAGGAGCACGACGCCTTCGCCGACACCCTGCGGGACCGCGGCGTGCGCGTGCACCTGCTCGCCGACCTGCTCGCCGAGACGCTGGCCCGGCCCGCCGCGCGGGAGATGGTGCACGACAGGGTCTTCGACGAGCGGGAGTTCGGCCCGCTGGCCACCGACCGCATACGCGCCTTCTTCGACTCCCTCGACCCGGTGGAGCTGACCACCCTCCTCATCGGCGGCATCACCCAGCGGGAACTGCTGCACCGCACCGGCGACATACCGGGCGTGCGGCTGCGGACCGCGGCGCCGGACGACTTCCTGCTCGCCCCGCTGCCCAACCACCTGTTCACCCGCGACACCTCCTGCTGGGTGTACGACGGGGTGAGCGTCAACCCGATGAGCAAGCGGGCCCGGCGCAGGGAGACCGTCCACTTCGAGGCCGTCTACCGGCACCATCCGCTGTTCGAGAAGGGGGAGTTCGCGCTCTGGAGCGAGGGGCAGTCCGCCTACCCGTCCACCATCGAGGGCGGTGACGTCCTGGTCCTGGGCAACGGGGCCGTCCTGGTGGGGCTGAGCGAGCGCACCACGCCCCAGGCCGTGGAGGCCCTCGCCCTGCGGATGTTCGCGGCGGGGTCGGCGCGCCGCGTCGTGACGGTCGCCCTCCCCAAGCGCCGCAGCTTCATGCACCTGGACACCGTGATGACCATGGTCGGCGGCGACACCTTCGTGAAGTACGGCGAGCTGGGCATGCTGCCGACCGCCACCGTCGAGCCCGGCCCCGACGGCACCGGCCTGCGGGTCACCTCGCACGCGCCGGAGCTGATGCACGAGGTGATCGCCGACGCGCTGGGGCTGGACTCGATCAGGGTGCTGAGCGCCACCCAGGACGTGCACTCCGCCGAGCGCGAGCAGTGGGACGACGGCTGCAACGTGCTGGCCGTGGAGCCGGGCGTGGTGCTCGCCTACGAGCGCAACGTCACCACCAACACCCATCTGCGCCGCAACGGCATCGAGGTCATCACCATCCGCGGCAGCGAGCTGGGCCGCGGGCGCGGCGGGCCGCGCTGCATGAGCTGCCCCATCGAGCGCGACGCCGTCTGAGCGCCCCGCACCCGCCGCGACCGCCGTACCCCGTACCCGCCGCCCCCGGTCCACCGTCCCGTCCACGGCAAAGGAGCCGTTCCATGACCACCACCAGCCTGCGGAACCGATCGTTCCTGAAGGAACTGGACTTCACCGTGCCCGAGTTCCGCCACCTGCTCGACCTGTCCGTCCGGCTGAAGGCCGACCGCTACGCGGGCACCGAGCAGCAGCGGCTGCGCGGGCGGAACATCGCCGTCGTCTTCGAGAAGACCTCCACCCGCACCCGCTGCGCCTTCGAGGTCGCCGCGCACCAGCAGGGCGCGCACGTCACCTACCTCGACCCCGCCGGCTCGCAGCTCGGCCACAAGGAGTCCGTCAAGGACACCGCCCGGGTGCTGGGCCGCTACTACGACGGGATCGAGTACCGGGGCAGCGACCACGGGAAGGTGGAGGAACTCGCCCGGTACGCCGGGGTGCCGGTGTGGAACGGCCTGACGGACCAGTGGCACCCCACCCAGTCGCTCGCGGACGTGCTGACCGTGCGGGAGCACACCGACAAGCCGCTGGGCGAGGTCCGGCTGGCCTACCTCGGCGACGCGCGCAACAACGTGGGCAACTCCCTCCTCGTCGCGGGCGCGATGCTCGGCATGGACGTGCGGATGGTCGGTCCGGAGGCGATGCGCAACGCCCCCGCCGTCGTCGAGCGGGCCCGGCGGATCGCCGGCGACACCGGCGCGCGGATCACGCTCACCGACGACCTGCGCGAGGGGGTCGCGGGGGCGGACTTCGTCTACACCGACGTGTGGCTGTCCATGGGCGAGCCGGCACGGCTGTGGGACGAGCGCATAGCCCTGCTCAGGCCGTACCAGGTGAACACGGAGACGCTGGAGGCGACCGGCAACCCGCGGGTGCGGTTCATGCACTGCCTGCCGGCCTTCCACGACGACACCACCACCGTCGGGGCGGAGGTCCTGGCGCGGACGGGGATGAAGGCCCTGGAGGTCACCGACGAGGTGTTCGAGTCGGAGCACTCCATCGTCTTCGACCAGGCGGAGAACCGGCTGCACACCATCAAGGCCGTGCTCGTCGCCACCCTGGCCGGGTGAGGGAGGTGGACCGCATGCGCATCGTCGTGGCACTGGGCGGCAACGCCCTGCTGCGCCGGGGGGAACGGCCGGACGCCGCCGTGCAGCAGGCCAACGTGCGCGCCGCCGTGGCCGCCCTGGCGCCGCTGGCCCACCGGCACGAGCTGGTGATCACCCACGGGAACGGCCCGCAGGTGGGGGTGCTGGCCCTGCAGAGCGCGGCCGACCGTTCACTGAGCTCCCCCTACCCCTTCGACGTGCTGGGCGCCGAGACCCAGGGCATGATCGGCTACTGGCTGCTCCAGGCCCTGCAGAACGCCCTGCCCGGACGCCAGGTCTGCGCGCTGCTCAACCAGACCCTGGTGTCGGCCGCCGACCCGGCCTTCGCCCGCCCGACCAAGTTCGTCGGCCCCGTGTACGGGCGGGAGGAGGCCGAACGGCTGGCCGCCGAGCGCGGCTGGACGGTCCGCGAGGACGGCGGGCGGTGGAGGCGGGTGGTGCCCTCGCCCCGGCCGCAGCGGGTCGTGGAGACCCGGCTGATCCGGCTGCTGCTGAACTCCGGCGCCGTGGCCGTCTGCGCGGGCGGCGGCGGTGTGCCGGTGGTCCGCGACGAGCGCGGCCTGCTCACCGGTGTGGAGGCCGTCGTCGACAAGGACCTCACCGCGGCGCTGCTGGCCGAGGCCCTGGACGCCGACGCGCTGCTGCTCCTGACCGACGTGCCCCACGTGGTGCGCGGTTTCGGCACGCCGGACGCCGAACCCATCATCCGCACCACGCCCGCCGCGCTGCGGTCCCTCGACTTCCCGGACGGCTCGATGGGCCCGAAGGCCGAAGCCGCGTGCCGGTTCGTGGAGCTGACCGGCGGCATGGCCGCCATCGGCTCCCTGGACGACGCGCGGGCCATCCTCGACGGCGCCGCCGGCACCGTCGTCACCCCCAGCGGCCGCCACCCCGAGGGCGGCCCCGACGCGGCGCAGGACCCGACATGACCAGACACGGCAAGGCTCCGGTCCCCGGAGCGGACGCGGACCTCCCGGCCGGCGCGCGGGACGCGGAAGACACGAGGGCCCCGCGGAGCACCCGGGGCGAGGCGGACGGAGACGGCCCGGGGGAGGCGGGAGGCCCGGGGAGGACGGAGAAGGGGGAGAAGCGCTCCCGGTTCCCGTCGGCCTTCACCGTCCTGGCGGCCGTCACCGTCGCGGTGTGGGCGCTGACCTTCGTCATCCCGCCCGGCCGCTACGACACCGAGGACGGCGCCCCGGTCCCCGGCACCTACCACCCGGTCGAGCTGACCACCGGCTTCTGGGACCGGCTCAAGGACCTGTTCCTGGCGCCCGTCAACGGCCTGTACGGAGTGACCGACGCCGAGTCCGGCCTCACCTCGCCCGGTGCGAGCGGGGACTTCGCGGGCGCCGCGGGGGTCTTCCTGTTCATCCTGGCCGTCGGGGCGTTCATCACCGTGACCATGCGCACCGGCGCCCTCACCGCGGGCGTGGCACGCCTCGCCCGGCGGCTGCGGCACCACCGGGCCGTGCTGATCGTCGTGCTGATGGCCGTGTTCTCGCTCGGCGGCACCACCTACGGCATGGCCGAGGAGACCCTCGGCTTCTACGGGCTGATGATCCCGCTGGTGCTGAAGCTCGGCTACGACCGCATGGTCGGCGCCTCCGTGATCATGGTCGGGGCCGGGGTCGGCACCCTCGCCTCCACGGTGAACCCCTTCGCCACCGGGGTCGCCTCCGACAGCGCGGGCATCGGCACCGGGGACGGCATCGTCCTGCGGCTGCTGATGTGGGTGGTGCTCACCGCGCTGGCGGCCGGCTACGTGCTGCGCTACGCGCGGCGCGTGGCGCAGGACCCCTCCCGGTCCCTGGTCGCCGCCACCGAGGAGGACGACGCGCTGCGCGCCGCCGACGGGGCGGACGGGGCCGCGCTCACCGGCCGGCAGCGGGCCGTGCTCGGGGTCTTCGCGGCCACCTTCCTGTTCATGGTCTTCGCCGTGGTGCCCTGGTCCGACCTCGGCATCGGCCTCGTCCCGACACTGGGCTGGTACTTCGCCGAACTGGCGGCCCTCTTCACGGTCGCCGCGGTCGCGGTCGGCCTCATCGGCGGGCTGGGCGAGAAGGGCACGGTGAACGGGATCACCGCGGGGGCGGGCGAGTTCGTCGGGGCGGCGCTGATCGTCGCGCTGGCGCGCGGTGTCACGGTGATCATGAACAACGCGGCCGTGACCGACACCATCCTGGAGAGCCTGCGCGGCGCGGTCTCGGGCACCTCCTCGGCCGTCTTCGGGGTGCTGGTGTTCCTGGTCAACATCCCGCTGGCGTTCTTCGTGCCCTCCTCGTCCGGCCACGCGGCCCTGGCCATGCCGATCCTGGCGCCGCTGGCCGACTTCGCCGGCGTCGGCCGGGCGCTGGTGGTCACCGCCTACCAGTCGGCCTCGGGCTGGGTGAACCTGGTCACCCCCACCTCCGCGGTGGTCATGGGCGGCCTGGCCCTGGCCAAGGTCCGCTACGACCGGTACCTGCGCTTCGTCGCACCGCTGATGGGCGTACTGCTGGTGGTGGTCGCCGCCTTCCTGGCCGTCGGCGCGGCGGTGTCCTGACGGGGCCCCGACGGGGGCGCCCGGCCGGTTCCCCGGTGCCGGCGGCACCGGGGAACCGGCCCGCTCAGCCCTCCAGCGCCTCGCGCCAGGTGCGCACCGCGTCCGGGGAGACCGGGGTGTCCCAGCCGCCGAGGCGGGCCGCGCCGCCGATGTGGAAGGCGGTCACCCCGGCCGCGCGCAGGGCGGGGACGTGGCCGAGGTCCAGGCCGCCGCCGGCCATCAGGAGCGGGAGGTAGCCGGGCTCCCCGGCGGCCGTACGGGCCGCCTCGGCGCACAGGACGGCCAGGCCCGCCGCCACGCCGTCCGCGGAGCCGGCGGTGAGGTAGGCGTCCAGGCCCGGGTAGCCGTCGAGCCGTTTGCGCAGCCCGGCGCGGTCGGCGCAGCGGTCGATGGCGCGGTGGAAGGTCCAGCGGCAGCCGGGGACGGCGTCGAGGACGGCGCCGATCGCGGCGAGGTCGGGCTGCCCGGTGTCGTCGAGGAAGCCGAGCACGAACTCCTCCGCCCCCTCCGCGCGCAGGCCGCGCGCCCGCTCGCGCAGCGCCTCCAGCGCCGCCTCGCCGCCCGCCGCGAACCCGTCCGCCGCGCGCAGCATCACGCGCACCGGCAGGTCGGTGGCCTCCCGGACGGCGGCGAAGGTCTCACGGGCGGGGGTGAGGCCGTCGGAGGCCATGTCGCCGACCAGTTCGAGGCGGTCCGCCCCGCCGGTCTGCGCGGCGATCGCGTCCTGGGCGTCGAGGGCGATCACTTCGAGGATTGGTCTAGACATATAGCGGAGCCTGCCATATCGCGGGACACGCCGGGAAGACGGGGCACACAATTGCGTCATGGCCACGCCGAAGAACCGCCATCCGGCCCACGACGGACTGCGCGAGCGCTGGGTCCGGACCCTCCTCGCCGTCCGCCGCCCGGAGGCGGACCTGCCCGCGGACACCCCCTCCCCGTACGCCTACGCCGACGACCTCCTCGCGCGCTGGGCCGAGCCCCACCGCCGCTACCACACCACCGACCACCTGATCGCCGTCCTGGACCGCGTCGGCCTGCTCTCCGCGCACTGCTCCGGCCCCGGGGAGGTCGCCGCCGTCTCGCTGGCGGCCTGGTTCCACGACGCCGTCCACCTCCCGGACCGCTCCGCCAACGAGGAGCGCAGCGCCCGCCTCGCCGAGCGCGCCCTGGCCGAGGCGGGCGCCTCCCCCGCCCTGGCAGCCGAGGTGGCCCGGCTGGTCCGCCTCACCGCCGGCCACGACCCGGCCCCCGGCGACACGGGCGGCGAGGTGCTCTGCGACGCCGACCTCGCGGTGCTGGCCGGGTCGCCGCAGGAGTACGCGGCCTACGCCGCGGCCGTCCGCGAGGAGTACGGCTTCGTCCCCGACGAGGCCTTCCGCACCGGACGCGCCGAGGTCCTGCGCCACCTGCTGGGCCTGCCCTCCCTGTACCGCACCCGCTACGGCCGGGAGCACTGGGAGCACACCGCCCGCCGCAACCTGGCCACGGAGCTGGAACTGCTGTCGGCCGGCGAGGGCGGCGGGGCGGACGGCGGGGCGAGCGGTGCGACGGACGGCGGGGAAGCCCGCAGCTCGGGGGCGTAAAGAACTTTCCGGCACCAAGGGGGCGAACGGGAACGGCGAGGAATGGGGGAACCGCCGGTGATGTTGGGCCCGTACATGCCCCATCCCGATCCCGGCGCCGCCTCCGGTGAAACCCCCGGCACCCCGCCCGAGTCCTCCGCCGGCGCCGCGCCCGCGGCCGTTCCGCGCCGCACCGAGCGTCCCCGCATGCCCCTGGCCGTCTACGTCCTGGGGCTGTCCGTGTTCGCGCTCGGCACCTCGGAGTTCATGATCGCCGGGCTGCTCCAGCCGATCGCCCGCGACATGTCGGTGTCCATCCCGCAGGCCGGGCTGCTGGTCTCCGCCTTCGCCGTCGGCATGGTGGTCGGCGCCCCGGTGCTGGCCGGTGCGACGCTGCGGCTGCCCCGCCGCACCACGCTGGTGGCGCTGCTGGCCGTCTTCGGGGCCGGGCAGGTGGCCGGCGCCCTCGCGCCGACGTACGAGGTGCTGTTCGCCTCGCGGGTGGTGAGCGCGCTGGCGTGCGCCGGGTTCTGGGCGGTGGGCGCGGCGGTGGCCGTGTCGCTGGCCCCGGCGGGCGCGAAGGCGAAGGCGATGGCGGTGATGATCGGCGGGCTGAGCGTCGCCAACGTCCTGGGCGTACCGGCCGGGGCGCTCCTGGGGCAGCACGCCGGCTGGCGGGCCGCGTTCTGGGCGGTGGCCCTGCTGGCGGCGGTCGGGGTGGCCGGGGTGCTGGCGCTGGTGCCGCCCACCCGGCCGCCCACCGGAGCGGACCGGCCCGTGCTCCGCCGCGAGCTGCGGATCTACCGTGACGGCCAGGTGTGGCTGGCGCTGGTGATCACCGCGCTCAACGCCGCCGCCACCTTCTGCCTCTTCTCCTACCTCTCCCCGCTGCTCACCGACACCGCCGGTCTGGGCGAGGGCTGGGTGCCGACCGTGCTGGCGCTGTACGGGGTCGGCGCGCTGATCGGCGCCGCGCTCGGCGGCCGGGTCGGCGACGCCCACCTGTTCGGCGCCATGTACGCCGGTCTGGCCGCCACCACCGCCGTGCTGGCGCTGCTGGCGCTCACCGCGCACCTCCCGGTGGCGGCCGTCGGGCTGGCGCTGGGGCTGGGGGTGACCTCGTTCTTCACCGCGCCCGCCATCAACGCCCGGATGTTCGAGGTGGCGGGCGCCGCCCCCACCCTGGCGGGCGCGACGACCACCTCGGCGTTCAACATCGGCAACACCATCGGCCCCTGGGTCGGCGGGCTGGTGATCACCGCGGGCTGGGGCTACACCGGCGTCTCCTGGGTCAGCGCGCTGCTGGCCGCCGCGGCCGTCGGCGCGACGGTGGCCGCCTCCCGGTGGCACCGGCGCACCTCCTCCTCCCGCGTGGTGGCCGGCTCACCCGCGGACGCGGCCGCCGACGGCTCCGCACCGGTCACCGAGGCGGCGGGCTGACCCGTCCGGGCGTGAGCGTCCTCTCACCGGAACGCCCCGGTACGTCCTGTTCGGGGTACGGCGTTAACCTCGGTGACCAGTGAACCCGCAGGCCGCCCGCGGCCGGCGTCCCGCGTTCCGAGCGCGCCCGGGCGTCCGGGGGACACGGACCACGGGTGAGAGGACATGCGAGATGGACGTCTTCCGGAGGCACAACGTCACCGTCACCGGCCGGGAGGACGGGCCGGTGGTGGTGCTGGCTCACGGATTCGGCTGCGACCAGAACATGTGGCGCCTGGTGGCGCCCGTCCTGGCCGAGGAGTTCCGGGTGGTGCTCTTCGACCACGTGGGCTCCGGCGACTCCGACCCCTCCGCCTGGAACGAGAAGCGGTACTCCTCGCTGGAGGGGTACGCGCAGGACGTGCTGGAGATCTGCCGCGGGCTGGAGCTGCGGGACGTGACGTTCGTGGGGCACTCGGTCAGCGCCATGATCGGGGTGCTGGCGGCGCTGCGCGAGCCGGAGCGCTTCGCCGGGCTGGTCCTGCTGACCCCCTCCCCGTCCTACATCGACGACGGCGAGTACCGGGGCGGCTTCAGCGAGGCCGACATCGAGGAGCTGCTGGAGTCGCTGGAGAGCAACTACCTGGGCTGGTCGTCGGTGATGGCGCCGGTGATCATGGGCAACCCGGACCGGCCCGAGCTGGGCGAGGAGCTGACCAACAGCTTCTGCCGCACCGACCCGCGCATGGCCCGCGTCTTCGCCCGCACCACCTTCCTGTCCGACAACCGCGAGGACCTGGCCGGGGTGACCGTGCCGACGCTGGTGGTCGAGTGCGCGCAGGACACCCTGGCCCCGCGCGAGGTGGGGGCGTTCGTCCGGGACAGGATCGCCGGGAGCACCCTGGTCACCCTGGACGCCCACGGGCACTGCCCGCAGCTGAGCGCCCCGGGGCCGACGGCCGAGGCCATCGCCTCCTTCGCGAGGGCGCGGTGACCTCCCGCGCGGGCCCCGGACCGGACGGACCGGACCGGCCGGAGGCCGCGCCGGGACCGGGGGGCGGCGGGGACCTGGAGGCCGATCTGGAGGACGACCCGGAGGACCTGTACGAGAACACGCCGTGCGGCCAGCTCTCCACCCTCCCCGACGGCAGGATCGTCAAGGTCAACGCCACCCTGCTGGACTGGCTCGGCTACCGCCGCGAGGAGCTGGTCGGCCGCCGCACCTTCTCCGACCTGCTCACCGTCGGCGGCAGGATCTACCACGAGACCCACCTCGCCCCGCTGCTGCGGATGCAGGGCCGCATCGGCGGGATAGCCCTGGAGATGAAGGCGGCCGACGGCAGCCGCCTCCCGGTGATGGTCGCCTCCACGGTGCGGGACGGCTCGGGGGGACGGCCACCGCTGGTGCGCACCTCCGTCTTCGAGGCCCGCGACCGCCGCGCCTACGAGACCGAGCTGCTGCGCGCCCGCCGGGAGGCCGACCGCGAGCGCGAACGCGTCCAGCAGCTCGCCACCACCCTCCAGCGCAGCCTGCTGCCGCCGGCCCTGCCCGGCATCCCCGGCACCGAGCTGGCCGCGCACTACCACACCGCCTCGGCCGACGAGGTCGGCGGCGACTTCTACGACCTGTTCCCCGTCTCCGGCGGACGCTGGGGGCTGTTCCTCGGTGATGTGTCCGGCAAGGGCGCCGAGGCGGCGGCCGTCACCTCCCTCGCCCGTTACTCGCTGCGCGCCGCGAGCGCCTCCGACCCCGACCCGGTCAGGGTGCTGGCCAACCTCAACACCGTCCTGGAGCACGAGAACCACGGCGCCGACCCGCGCTTCTGCACCGTCGTCCACGGCCTGCTCACCCCCGGCGAGCACGGCTGCGGCCTCGTCCTCGCCAGCGGCGGCCATCCGCCGGCCCTGCTGCTGCGCGCCGACGGCACCGCCGAATACCTGCACACCCCCGGAGGCCAGCTGGTCGGGGTGCTGCCCAACGCCCACTTCACCGCCACCACCGTGCGCCTGGCCCCCGGCGACACCCTGCTGCTGTACACCGACGGGCTGACCGAGGCCCGCACCGGCCGCCGCGGGAAGCGGTACGGAGGGCGCCACGAGGAGCGGTACGGGGAACGCTACGGAGAGGAGGCCCTGCTCGACTTCGCCGCCGGACTGGCCCCGACGAGCGCCGCGGGCGCCGTCGCCGCCGTCGGCGCCCTGCTGGAAGGCCTGGGCGAGGGCGTGGACGACGACACCGCCGTGCTGGCCCTCGGCGTCCCCGCCCCCCGGGAGGACCCGGACGGGCCCGACGGACCCGGACGGGCCTGACCGGCAGGGCGGGCAGGGCGGGCCGGAGCCGGTCAGGGTGCCGTGACCACCCGGCGCGCGGGCCTGCGCCGCCGCAGGCCCGCCTCCGTCAGCCGCCGCAGCAGCTCCTTGCTGCCCACCTCGACCGCGCCCAGCCGTACCGCCCGCTCGTAGCGGTGGGCGGGTACGTCGTAGTGGTCGCGGTCGAAGGCGCGGCGCGGGCAGCCGGCGGCGGCGGCGAACGCGTGCAGCTCCTCGTAGGAGACGTCGCTGACCAGGTGCGACCACAGCATCCCGTGGCCCGGCCACTCGGGCGGGTCGATGTAGACGGTCACCGGGCGCTTCCCAGCTCCCCGACGGGCGCCACCGCCGTCGCCGTCCGGCCGCACACCCAGTGCGGGTCCGGGCCCAGCTCGGGCTCGACGTCGAGGGCGTGCTCCTCCGGACCGCCGCACAGCGGGCAGCCCGGCCAGCGTCCCCGGCGGTCCAGCAGGGCGTCCTGGACGTCCTGGGCGATCAGGCCCGCGACGAAGGAGGCGCCCTCGGGCCACTGCTCGACCCACCAGCGGCGGTGGGAGACCGCCTCCTCGACCAGCGAGACGACCTCGGCCTCGGCGATGCCGCAGGCGGTGAGGTCGGCGAGGACGAGCGCCCGGCCGGTGTGGAGGGCGCGTTCGAGGCCGCGGGGGCCGGAGTCGCGGGGATCGGAACCGGGGGAAGGGGGATGCTCCTCTGTCATAGCCCTTCCATTGGAGCAGACGACCGGTGGAACCGCCCCGCCCACCGCGGCCGCGGAAGGCGACGGACGTCTTGACGGCCCCGCACGGCGAAAATATCTTCCGCCATGTGAACAACACAATGAAGGAAAGTTTCTCCGGTGCGGTCCGCGACACCGCGCCGGGCCGTCGCCCCGGTCCACCCGAACCAGCCGCCCTCGCCGCCAAGGTGCGCACCATGGCCCCCTCGATGACCCGCTCCATGCAGCGCGTCGCCGAGGCCGTCGCCGGCGATCCCGCCGGATGCGCGCAGCTCACCGTCACCGGCCTCGCCGAGCGCACCGGCACCAGCGAGGCCACCGTCGTGCGGACCTCGCGCCTGCTGGGCTATCCCGGCTACCGCGACCTGCGGCTGGCGCTGGCCGGACTCGCCGCGCAGCAGGCGTCCGGCGCCTCCCCGTCGGTGACCGCCGACATCGCCGTGGACGACCCCATCGAGGACGTCATAGCCAAGCTCGCCCACGACGAACGGCAGACCCTCGCCGACACCGCCGCCGGGCTGGATCCCGGCCAGGTCGAGGCGGCCGTGCACGCCATGGCCTCCGCCCGCCGGATCGACCTCTACGGCGCCGGCGCCTCCGCCCTGGTCGCCCAGGACCTGGCGCAGAAGCTGCTGCGGATCGGCCTGGTCGCCCACGCCCACGCCGACCCGCATCTGGCCGTCACCGGCGCCGTGCAGCTGCGCGCCGGCGACGTCGCCCTGGCGGTGACCCACTCCGGCCGTACGGTGGACGTGATCGAACCGCTGCGCGTCGCCTTCGACCACGGTGCCACCACCGTGGCCGTCACCGGCCGCCCGGACGGGGAGATCGCGCAGTACGCCGACCACGTGCTGACCACCTCCACGGCGCGCGAGAGCGAACTGCGCCCGGCGGCCATGTCCAGCCGGACCAGCCAACTGCTGGTCGTGGACTGCCTGTTCATCGGCGTGGCACAGCGCACCTACGAGACCGCCGCCCCCGCGCTGTCGGCCTCCTACGAGGCGCTGGCCCACCGCCACTCGCCCCGGCAGCGCTGACCGTCCCTCCACCCCGCCCCGCGACCGCACGACCCACCGGCCGCCCGAGCAGGACCGCCCAACCCCCCACACCCATCCCCGGGCGCCGGCACCGGTGGCCGGCCCCGGCACCCGGAAGAACGGAAAGAGCCGCACCGTCATGACCTCCTTCCCGACCGCCGCCGGCCACGGACCCGGTGATCCCGGCCGCGATCCCGGCGATCCCGGCGCACCCGGCGCACCCGACGACTCCCGCGCCCCCCTCGACCCCCTCGGCCCACTCGCCCCGGACGGCGCGTACGGCCGACTGCGCGCCGAACTGGACACGCTCACCACCGAGGCGTTCCGCAGCGACCTGTCCGAGATCGACCGGCTCCCCACCCTGGAGATCGCCAGGGTCATGAACGGGGAGGACGCCACCGTCCCCACCGCCGTCGCCTCCCAGCTCCCGCGCATCGCCGCCGCCATCGACGCCACCGCCGAGCGGATGGCGCGCGGCGGACGGCTGGTCTACGCGGGGGCCGGGACGGCCGGGCGGCTGGGCGTACTGGACGCCAGCGAGTGCCCGCCCACCTTCGACACCGACCCCTCCCAGGTCGTCGGGCTGATCGCGGGCGGCCCCGAGGCGCTGGTCAGCGCGGCCGAGGGCGCCGAGGACCGCGCCGACCTCGCCGCCGCCGACCTCGACGGGCTGGGGCTGGGCCCCGGCGACGTGGTGGTCGGCGTGTCGGCCTCCGGGCGCACCCCGTACACCGTCGGCGCGGTCGAGCACGCGCGGCGGCTGGGGGCGCTGACGGTCGGGCTGTCCTGCAACTCCGGCTCACCGCTGGCGGCGGCCGCCGACCACGGCATCGAGGTCGTCGTGGGACCGGAGCTGATCACCGGCTCCTCCCGGCTCAAGGCGGGCACGGCCCAGAAGCTGGTCCTCAACATGATCTCGACCATCACCATGATCCAGCTGGGCAAGACGTACGGGAACCTGATGGTCGACGTGCGCGCCTCGAACGAGAAGCTGCGGGCCCGCTCCCGCCGTATCGTCTCGCTGGCCACGGGGGCGAGCGACGAGCGGATCGAGTCGGCGCTCGCGGCCACCGGCGGCGAGGTGAAGAACGCGATCCTCACCATCCTGGGCGAGGTGGACGGCCCCACGGCCGAGCGCCTGCTGAGGGAGTCCGGCGGGCGGCTGCGCACGGCCCTGGAGGCGGCACGCGGCTGACGGCCCGCCCCGCCCGGCCCGGACGTCCCGGTCGCGGCGCACCCGTCCCCGGCCGCAGGCCCGTGCGCGGAACGGAACCGGAGAGGCCGCCGGCCCGCGGCCGGGGCCGGCCGACCGCTCCATCGTCGCCGCGAGTCCGCGCTGCCCCTGCTCCTTGACCGCCATCAGCAGGTCGCCCTGACCGGTGAAGTGGCGGTAGGCGGCAGTCGGCGAGACCCCGACCCTGC
>NZ_JBKJFM010000066.1:0-30665 GCF_046614825.1 Streptomyces nanhaiensis | reverse complement strand
GGGCGGCGACGCGGGTGCCCGACCCCTGGCGGGCCGTCAGCCAGCCCTCGGCGACGAGTTCGGCGTACGCGTCGGCCACGGTGTTGCGGGCCACCCCCAGGTCGGCGGCGAGCGAGCGGGAGGAGGGCAGCCGGGTGCCGGGGGCGAGGCGGCCGGTGCGGACGGCGTCGCGCAGGGCGCGCATCAGGGAGGCGCGCAACCCGCCCGGCCCGCCGAGGTCCAGATGGAGGTCGCCGCCGGCACCACCGGCACCGCCGGCCGAACCGCCCCCCGTACCGCCGTTCGAGCCGCCCTCCGGCCTACCGCCCGAACTCCCGTCCGAACCTCCACCCGAAATGGCCCAGGGATTCCGCATGGAAGTGGACCATACCCCTGGGCTACCGCCCGCCTAGGGTCGTCACCATGACGACAGTTCACGAACACGGTCCGCGCATGAACCTGTGGAAGCTCGTCCCCGATGTGTACAAGGGGATGGCCGCCTTCGAGGCCGCGGCGTCGAAGGGGCTGGACCCGGTCATCGCCGAACTGGTCAAGATCCGCGCCTCGCAGCTCAACAAGTGCGCCTTCTGCCTCGACATGCACCTCGCCGACGCCCGCAAGCTGGGCATCTCCCAGCTCAGGCTGGACCTGCTCGACGCCTGGGAGGAGGCCCACGGCCTCTACACCGACAAGGAGCAGGCCGCGCTCGCCCTCACCGAGGCGGTCACCCGGCTGGACGGCGGCACACCGCAGGGGCACTACGTGCCGGACGAGGTCTACGAGCGGGCGGCGAAGAACTTCGAGGAGACCGAACTGGCCCATCTGATCTCGCAGATCGTCTCCATCAACGCCTGGAACCGCTTCCAGGTGGCCACCCGCGCCGTCCCGGCCTCCCTGAGGGAGGACAAGGGGAGCGAAGCGGAGTGACCGGCCGCGTCTCGGGCGCGGTGGAGGCCTTCCGCGCCCTCCACCACGGCGACGCGCCCCTGGTACTGCCCAACGTGTGGGACGCGGTGAGCGCCCGCGCCTTCGCCGGCGCGGGCTTCCCCGCGCTGGCCACCTCCAGCAGCGCGGTGGCCGCCACCCTGGGGTACGCCGACGGCGAGGACACCCCGCCCGGCGAGATGTTCGCGGCCGTCGCCCGGATCGTCCGCGCGGTGGACGTACCCGTCACCGCCGACATCGAGCGGGGCTACGGCCTCGCCCCGCGGGAGATCGCCGAGCGGCTGCTGGAGGCCGGGGCGGTCGGCTGCAACCTGGAGGACTCCGGACCGGCCGCACGGGGGTTGGCCGAGCCGGGGCGCCAGGCGGAGCGGCTGGCCGAGGTGTGTGCGGCGGCGGGCGGAAAACTGCTGGTCAACGCCCGGATCGACACCTATCTGCGCGGTGCCGGCGACCCGCTGGCGGCGGCGGTGGAGCGCGGGCGGCTGTACGCGGCGGCGGGCGCGGAATGCGTCTACCCCATCGCCGCGCCCCCGGACCACCTGCCCGTGCTGGCGGCGGAGATCGGCGCCCCGGTCAACGCCCTGTGCCGCCCCGGCACCCCCTCCCCCGCCGAACTGGGCGCCCTGGGCGCCGCCCGCGTGACCTTCGGCGGCTCGCTCCACGCCCGCGCCGCCACCGCCGTCGCGGAACTGGCCACCGGACTGCACGGCGGACAGGGGCGTATTTGAGCCAACCTGACGGCGGCCCCGGCTCGATCGCGGCAGTGGGTTGCGCATGTTCCGGCGGTTGGTGACGATCTCTCAGGAGGCGCCGAAAACCGACACCCGCCGACCGTCCCACGGCGCCGTCCCCTCCAGGACCCCGAAGGCGACGCGGTGCGGAGCCGGAAAGGACACACGGTGGCAGCGTCCCCCCTGCGTTTACCAGGCCGCCGCCGTGCCCGGTTCCGGGAGATGCAGCGCGCCTGCGAAAGACGCCTCGCCGAGATCGGCATCGCCTCCGGGCAGGACGGCGCCGCGGAAACCCCCGACACCGCGGACCTCACCGGCCCCGGGGGCATCACGGCCGTCTGCGAGCAGGTGGGCCGACAGCGCGGGCGCACCATCCGCCTCGTCCCCATGGAGCTCGAGGAGCCGCTGCTCCACGGGCTGTGGCTCGCCCTGCCGGACACCGACGTCATCGTCTACCGGGCGAACACCAGCAGGCCCCACCAGGAGCACATCATCGCCCACGAGCTCTCCCACATCATCTGCGAACACGACTTCGGCGCGCTCCCCGGGCCGGCCGTCCCGGCGCACCTCTTCCCGGACACCGATCCGGACCTCGTCCGCAGGTCGCTGAAGCGCTCCGCCTACGACGACCGGGCCGAGCAGGAGGCCGAGATGATGGCGTCGCTCATCCTGGCGCACGCCCGCCGCAAGGCCGCCCCTGAACCGGAGGACGCCGACGCCCTGCCGCCCGAGGACGCCACCGTGATGGCCCGCGTGGAAAGCGTCGTCGGCCGCGGATGATCTACGACGCCCTGTCCCACCTGTGCGCCTTCGTCGGGCTCGCCGCGTTCTGCTACAAGCTCCCCGAACTCCTGCGGCGCAGAGGCGACCCGGCCCTGTGGGCCCTGGAGGTCTACTTCCTGTGCTCCGGGCTCAGCTTCCTCATCGACCTCAACTGGCTGCGCGACGACGTCTCCCGCCTGTTCGGCTACCCGAACCTCACCACGCTCATGACGCAGGCCGCGGTGGTCGTGCTGACGGCCGCCCAGCAGGTCGTACTGGTCCACTGGTCGCGTCCGCCCGAGCGGGCGGCGGTCCTGGCCAGACGGCGCGTACTGGCGTTCTCCGCCGCGCTGGCGGTCCTGGTCGTGCTGTTCTTCGTCGTGGAGCCCTACCGGCAGACCGCCTCCGCCGAGGGCACCCTGCTGCGCAACATGCAGGACCCCGGCTACGCGGGTTACCTGCTCCTCTACATCACCGTCTGCGCGGTGGGACAGGTCGGGGCCGTACGGCTGTCCTACCGCTACGCGCGCATCGCCCGCCGCACCTGGCTGCGCGCGGGCATGTGGACGGTCACCGCGGGCGCCTCGCTCATCCTGGTCTACTGCGCCATCCGCTACACCCAGATCGCCGGCACCCAGCTCGGCCACGACATGAGCGCCTGGGAGCCGGCGTACTGGCTGGCCGGGAGCGTGGGGGCGCTGCTTCAGGTGTTCGGCTGGACGGTGCCGTCCTGGGGGCCCGCCCTCTCCGGCCGGCTGCGCGGCTACCGCTCCTATCTGCGGCTGCGCCCCCTGTGGTGGGCCCTGTACGAGGCGGTGCCGGCGATCGCGCTCGAACCGCCGCCCAGGCGGCCGCTGGACCTGCTCCCGCCGGCCGGCCTCGACTACCGGCTCCACCGGCGCGTCATCGAGATCCTCGACGGCTACCACGCCCTGGGCCCGCACCTGCCCCGCGACGCGGAGCAGGGCTCCCCCGCCGACGAGGCCCGTCTGCTGAGGGCCGCCCTCGACGCGCGGGCCGCGGACCCGGCGGCCGCCCCGCCCTCCTTACCCGCCGCGCCGCCCCCGCCGGCCGAACGCCGCGGCGGCTCGGGCGACTTCGCCCAGGAGGTCGCCTGGCTGTCCGAGGTGGCCAGGGCCTTCGCCCGGCTCCCCGCCGCCCTGCCGGCCGCCTCGCGGGCCACCGCCGCGCAGACGGCCGCACAGGCCGCCGCACCGCAGGGAAGCGATCACTCCTGATCCCCGGCCCCTGACCCCTGCCCCCTGACTACGCCAGGAACGATCCCGCCAGGAAACCGATGGAACCCCGCACACCCCCTCCCCCGGACGTCCGCGCCATGACGGCCGAGCTCCTCGAGCTCGACCGGACGCTGGGGGCGCGCCACGCGGCCCCCGTGGCGGTGCGGTCGGTGCGGGCGGTCGAGGCGGCCGAGGCAGCCGATGTGCTGGGGGCCGCCGGCACGGCGGGGACGGCCGTCGCTGACCTCGCGGAGTTCTTCGAGGTCGCCGCGTGGGTCCTGTTCGACGCCGAACGGCACGGGCCGTCGTACCGCCTCAACCGGCGGGCGCTCGCCCTGACCCGCCGCCTGCCCGAGGAGGAGCGCTCACTCGAACTGCTGGTGCTGTCCGTGCTGAGCATGCAGCAGGCCCACCTCATGCGCCCCCGCGCGTCCCTGCTCACCTCCTCCTCCGTCCTGGCCCGCAAGTGCCTGCCGCCGCGGGTGGCCGCCCTGTTCCACGTGCGCCGGGCACGCGCGTACGCCCAGCTCGGCAGCAGGGCGCGGGCACTGCGCTCCATGGACGCCGCCCGGGAGATGTCCGCGGACGGCCCCTCGGGGCGGGACCCCGCCTGGAGCTGGTGGTTCGACCGCGCGGAACTCGACGGCCACCACGGGCTCGTCCTGGCCGACCTGGGAGACGCGGAGGGGGCCGCGGCCCTGCTCCACGCGGCCGTGTCGTCCGACGGCGGCCCCGCCTACCGCGCCCTGTTCGCCGCCGACCTCGCCCGCGTCCTGGCGCGCGCGGGCGCGTGGCGGGACACGGACGCCTGGCTGTCCGCCCTGGCCGAGAGCGCTCCCCGCATGGGCTCCGTACGTGCCCTGAACTCCCTGCGGCAGGCGGTCGCCGCCGTCGGGGAGGGCCGCCGTGTGCCCCGCGCACTGCGCGGCACCACCCGAGACCTGGCCGGGCTGCTCGCGCGGGAACTCCCGCGCGAACGGCCCGGTGAAGGAGAAGTCCACTCCCCGCCCGCCCAACCACCGGAGTCCCGATGACACCGCACACCTCCCGTCCCGCCCGCCGCACCCGCCTCGCCGTCCTGCTGGCCGCCCTGCTCTGCGCGGCCGGCGCCTCCACCGCCTTCGCCGGCACGCTCCAGGAGCGGGACGCCAGACCCGCCGCCGTCCGCGCCGAGGTGTCCGGGACGTACCAGTCCCCCTACACCAAGCCGTTCGTCCGTACCCAGCTCTTCTTCGGCACCGGCCGCCACGGCGGCGAGCCGCCGATCACCGAGGAGCAGTTCATGGACTTCCTGGACGAGTACGTCACCCCGCGCTTCCCCGACGGCCTCACCCTCCAGGAGGGCTACGGCCAGTGGCGCGACAGGACCGGCTCCATCAACGGCGAGCGCTCCTACGAACTGATCCTGCTCTACCCCCGTGAGCAGGCCGAGGCCCGCGACGCCGACATCGAGTACCTCCGCGACAGGTACACCGAGATGTACGAGCTGGAGTCCGTCGGCCGGGTGGACGAGCAGGTGCGCGCCGACTTCTGAGCCTCCTCTGCCTCCCCGCCCGTGTCCCGTCCCCCGCCGGATCGTTGCCCCGGCGGGGGCGGGTTCCGGCATCGATGCCCTTGTCTGGCGCATGATGGTGGCGTCCCCCGTGAGGCAGGCAGTCCGGCACGAACGTGCACAGCCACAGAGAGGGGGCCCACCATGGGAGGTCTCGTGATGACGGCGCCGCTGCCCGACCAGGAGTCGCACGACATGCTCCGGACCTACGCGCAGATCGAACTGCCCGAGGGTCAGCGAGCCGAGCTCATCGGGGGGGAGATCGTCATCTCACCGACGCCCACGAACCACCACAACTGGATCTACAGCGAGCTGCACTACCTTCTCGCCCATCGTTCCAGGGAACGCGGCTGGTCCGTCACCAACACCACCACCGTCGCCCTCCCCGCGACAGGCGAGCGCTACGTCCCCGATCTCCTGGTGTGCGAGTCGGCCGTGCTGCGCGACGCCCGGGAGTGGCAGGTCCCTGCCGAGGACGTGCTGCTCGTCGGTGAGATCACCTCGATGTCCACGGTCCTGCGCGACCGCAAGAACAAGGCGCAGGGCTACGGCCGGTCGCGCGTACCGCTCTACCTGCTGGTGGACCCGCTGGACGGGGAGGGGAGCGCGACGGTGCTCGCCGAGCCGGACGGTTCCGGCCGCTACCGGGTGGAGCACCGCGTGCTGTTCGGCGAGAAGTTCACGCTTCCCGAGCCGTTCGGCCTGGAGATCGACACCTCGGTCCTCCGTCCGGAGTGACCCCGCGTACCGGCGCCGTCCCCATCGCGGACGGCTCCGGTGCCCGTACGGTCGCCGCCCGCTCCGGCAGCCGGGGCCTACACGGCGGGCGGCCTTTCGGGCGCATCGGTACCGGTTCTCCGCTGCCGCACGGCGCGGCGGGGAACCACGGAAGCAGTCACCAGCGCGCCCGTCTTTATTCGATGTCGGGCGGCGAAATCCCCTGTTACGGTGGGCCGATGGCATCGGTCAGACAGGTCCAGGTCACCTTCGACTGCGCGGCACCGGAGCGCCTCGCCCGCTTCTGGTGCGAGGTGCTGGGGTACGCCGTACCGCCGCCCCCGGAGGGGTTCGCCACCTGGGACGACTACAGCGGCTCGCTGTCGCCCGAGGAGCGGGACTCGTGGTTCGCCTGCGTCGACCCCTCCGGTGCGGGCCCGCGGCTGTTCTTCCAGCGCGTTCCCGAGGGCAAGACCGCCAAGAACCGGGTGCACCTCGACGTGCGGGTCGGCACCGGTCTCGTGGGCGAGGAGCGCCTGGCCGCGCTCGAGGCCGAGTGCGCGCGGCTGATGGCTCTCGGCGCGAAACACGTGCTGACGCAGCGCGCCGATGGCGTCAACGAGTCGTGCATCACGATGCAGGACATCGAGGGCAACGAGTTCTGCCTCGACTGACCGTCCTCCGAGGCGGCGAGGCAGGGAGCCGCCTCCCTGGGCCCGGGCTTCGGCCGGCCCTCACCCACGGCAACGCAGCCGGGAGGCCCGACGGCCGCCACCGGCCCCGGTCGCCGGCGCCTGCCGGTCACGTACGCGTCCTCCCCCGTCAGGCGCCCCGCCCCCGCGGGCGGGGCACGATCCCCCGGCAGGCTGCTCCCGCTTCCGGTGACGGCACCGGACGCTAGGCTCGGTGATCCGCCACCGACGACCAGCCACGGGGAGCGCACGTGTCGGCAAGTGACCAGGTCAGCGAGCACTTCGGCGCCGACGGCATGCGTCGTTTCTCCACCGCGGCCCTCTACGGCGCGACGGTGCCCGCTGACACCGCGCGGGCGCTGGAGGAGACCGGCGTCCCCGTCGCGGTGGGGCCGTACTTCCGGGCCTCGGCCGTCAGCGAGGCCGTGCGGCTGGGCGTGTACGCGTCCCACCACCGGCTGGACGCGCCGCCGCCCGAACTGGAGGGCTGGGTGCGGCTGGCCGACGACCGCGGCGCACAGCTGTGTGTGCGGCCGGACGGGGCCGTGCAGGCCGTGTTCCTCTCCGAGGCCGTACCGGACATGTTCGTCAACACCGGTGTGGAGGTGCTCAACCGCTCCCTGACCGCCCTCGACCTGGCGCTGCCGCGCATCGCGGCGGCCGACGGCATGGAAGGCTCGGCCGCGGTCTTCCGCGAGCTGAACGCGGAGCTGCGGGAGCTGGATCCGGCGGCCTTCGCCGAGCGGGAGAGCTGGTGGCCGAGGGTGCTGGACGACGTACGCCACACTCTCAACTTCCCGTTCTCCGCCGCCTTCGAGTTCACTTCCGCCGGAGGGCAGAAGGAGATCGTGACCGACCGGACCGGCCCGGGACGCCTCCACCCGGAGGAGCGGATCTGGCAGCGGCTGTCCTCCTCCGGCGTCACGCCCGGACGTGTCACGCGCGTCTACTGCGAGCTGGAGCCGTGCCTGATGCCAGGTCACTACTGCGCGGTGTGGATGCAAGAACTCTTCCCGCACGCGGAGTTCACCCACAGCTTCGACTACGGGCAGAGCGCCGAGTCCCGCGAGGAGGGCTTCAGGCAGCTGATCGTCCATGCCGCCGAGCAGGCTCGCGGGCGGCGGTGAGGGCGGTATGGCGGACACGGCGGGCATACGTCTGCGGCGTCCGGGTGCGGGCCGCGAACCGGCGGCCGCGGCCCTGCTGGGCTGGCTGACCGACGGGCGGGCTCCCCGGCTGTGCCTGGTGACGGGCCCGGAGGGGGCGGGCAAATCCCATCTGCTGGCATGGCTGGTCCGGTACGGCGGCACCCGGTCGGGCGAGGGCGGCGACCGGCGCGTCCACGCGGTGGCACCGCTGGCTGGGGCGGGTGTGCGAGGAGCGTCCTGGCTGCTCGCCGACGACCTGCGCGTGGCCGCCCGGGCACCGGGCGAACTGGTCGAGGCGGTGGCCGCCGACACCCGGCGCACGGTCCTGGCCGTCGCCGACCTCCATGCGGCCCACCGTTCCGAGGCCGTCGTGGAGCAGGTGCTGCTGCCGCTGCTGCGCCTCCCGCACGTCCGGCTGCTGGCCGAGTCCCGTACCGGTGAGCCGTGCACCGCCGCGCTGCTCGACGCGGTGGCCGACCCCGCCGTGCTGGATCTGGCGGAGGAGCGCTGGACGGACCGCGACGGCTTCACGCGCTGGGCGGCCGGGCGGAAGCCGGGCGCGGACGCGGCGGAGGCGTACCCCTTGCCCGGCCTCGTGCCGGGAAACACCGCACAGGAACGGGAGCCGTTCCGCCCATCGGCTCTCACTCCCTCCTCAGCGGTCTTCGCCGACCCGCACTCGGTCACCGCGTACCTGGAGGACGCCGAGCGGGACGGGGAGCACATCGGCGCACTCGGGCGCGCCTGGCTGCTCGCCGGGCAGTCCCTCTGCCGTGAACAGATCCCCTCCTCCCGGGCGCTCGTCCTGCTGGCGGCGCTCGGCGACGGAGCCGACGAGGCCGACGAGGGAACGCGGAACGAGCTGACCGCCCTCGCCGCTCCCGAACCCTGGCGGGTGGTGCGCTCCCTCACCCGGGACGACGGTGGACGGGGCTGGCCCGGCCCCGTCACCGCCCTGGCCGCCGGGCGGGCCGAGCACGGCGGCGCCCTGCTCGCCGCCGACCACCTCGCAGACGTGCGCGTGCTGGAGCCGGAGCGCCGGACCGTACGCGGCAGACTGGCCGCCGACGAGACGGGCGGGGTCCGCTCGGTGTTCTGCCTCCCGGAGGGAACGGTGGCCGTGCTGGACGAGTGGGGGCGGGTGCGGCCGGCCGGCGAGGTGGCCGAGCCGCTTCCCGGCCTGCGTATCCGGGTCCTCGTCGATCCGGACGCCGACCCCTGGAAGGCGCTGCGGGACGCGGTCTTCGCCCTCCCCGGGGCCGTCGGTGCCGCTCTCACCACCGCCGCCCCGCTACCGGACGGTGTCGCCTTCGGCGACGAGCGGGGGCACGTCCACGTCCTCGCCCGGGACACCGCCTGCCCCGACCCTCTCTCCCGGGCGCTGCACCGGGGCCGTGTGACGGCGCTCGCGGCGCTCCCCCTCGGCCCGGACGGGCCGGTGCTGCTCTACTCGGGCGGGCTGGACGGATGTGTACGGGCGTGGGGACCGGGGGCGGAGCCCATGCCGTCGCCGGTGCGTGAGCGGCCCGTCCCCGTCGTCGCGCTGAGCGCCGCGCCGGGTGCCCTGGTGGTGGCCTGGGCGGACGGTCTGGTGGAGTACGAGCCCCTGGACGGCGGACCGGCGATCGCCTTCCGGCCCGGCCCTCCGGTCCGCGCGGTGTGCTGCCTCGGCGGGGACGGTGACGCCCCACTGGTGGCGATCGGCATGGACGAAGCTCTCATCACACTTGCTCCCCGGCTCCCCTCCAATTGACCTCGAACCCCGACACGCCTGTCGAATAAGCTTGTTGGGCTTTTCGCACAAGCCGATGCATCCGCCGATCGGCAGGCCGAGGGGTGGGGACGGGGGAGACGGCCGCATGGGCATACAGGTCCCGGAGGACCTCCGGGACATCATGGAGCTGGTCGGCATCGACTGGCCGGACATCGACGAGGACGAACTCAGGGACACGGCGAAGGAGTACCGCGACTTCGCCGACGAACTGCGCGACACCATCCGGAAGGCGAACCGGGCCTGCAGCCACGTCACCGCGGGCAGCAGCAAGGGCGAGGCGGTCGACGCCTTCAAGCAGCGCTGGGGCAAGGTCTCAGGCCAGGACATGAAGAACCTGGCGAAGGCCGTCGACGTGCTGGCCGACGCCATGGACTCCGGCGCCGGTTATGTCACCACCTGCAAGCTCTCCATCATCGGCAGTCTCACCACGGCTGCCGCCAGCATCACCGGCAGCGTCATCGCCGCCTTCTTCACCGGCGGACTCACCGCCCTGCTGGGCGCCGCGGCCGCGGCCGCGCTGCGGCAGGCCGTCAAGGAGGCGCTCGACCTCCTCGTCTCCAAGCTCGTCGAGCTGGCCGTCGAGAAGATCGAGGGCGAGGTCCTGGGACTGCTCGAGGGCCTCTTCGACGGCAGGACGGGCTCGGGTGGACGCGACAAGCACGGCAAGCTGCTGCCGGAGGGCTCCGGCGCCCTGGGGCAGGAGCTGTGGATCGAGTTCGCGGAGTTCGAGGACGCCATCGCCGAACTCGGCGACGAGCACGACCGGTTCACGAAGAAGAAGGACGGCTTCACCGGCAAGCGCGAGAAGCGCAGCCTGGTCTCCAAGAAGGACGACCGCTTCGCCAAGTTCGGCGCCGCCGTCGACAAGGCCGAGGACAAGGTCGAGCTCTCCGTGCACAAGATGAGCAAGGAGCTCGAGAAGAACGTCGACGGCCTGGACACGACCAAGCGCTCCAACGACAAGAACGAGAAGGACACCAAGGAAAAGTTCGACAACTGCCGCCGCCACGACGACGATGACGAAGTTCGTACCTACATCCTGAACTCGGACGGTTCAGTGGACCGGCTCCTGCCCAATGGCACCCTTGACCCCAAGGGACTCGACTCCACCGACAGGGCGAACCTCGCCAACATCACGGACAACGGAAAGGTATGGCGCCCGGAAAGCAGAAGCGAACAGCGCAAGTGGCACACCAAGAAGGGACACACCGGGACGGCCTCTTCCCGTAGAGTGGATCCCTCCGAAGACGAACTCGGGCAAGCCACCCAACTCGCCCGCAAAGCTCGCAACGACTACGGTGGCGGAAATTACGCAGCCGGACGCTACATCGATCCGGAAAGTGGCCGGGAATCCATTCTCGTCGGCTACAGCGACAACAAATACCACTCCGAGCGAAACATCGGGCATCCCCTGCTGCACAAGGGAATGGAATCAGGACTCAAGGAGATATTCACAGAACGAGAACCATGTCAAAAATCACCCAGATGCGACAGATGGCTCGACTATTTCTTCAAGCCTGCGAACCCGGACTTGGACGTCACTTACGCGGCCAGATACGACCAAAGCGACAAGGGAACGCAGAACGATGAACACGAAGAATATATAGCCAGACTAAAGAAGGCTCACGGGAAGAGCTAGGAAGGGATTTTGCCCGCAGTGTCCGAAGTTGCACCAAACGACCTCGTCAGGGCATACGGACTGACTGGAGTCGTATACTTTCCCCGATACTCTACGAGCGCCCTGGAAGTTCGCACAGAAAATTTCCTGAGCTCGATCGGAGTGCCGCATGACGAAATTTTCACGTCACGCGCAGATGTCGGCGAGCCGGAACCTGATCCGATCGAACTCGGCCCACTTTTCGAGCTCGACGAGCAGGAATGCCCCGAGGAACGCAGAGACTGGCTCGCGCTGGGGTACCTGCGCACCGCGCTCATCGTCCTGGATCCTCGTTCAGGAGCAGTTCACGCTTACGCCGAGGGCGAGATCGAGAGTCACCCACTGCATCGCGACATCGAATCCTTCGCATTCTGCATGATTCAATTCCGCAGGCTACGCGACGCTAGATCCGCCGACACAGACGTGGCTCTCCTGGTTCAACGTTTTCGCGAAAGCGTCACCGCCCACGACTCAACCCCATTCCAATACGAAGACTCCGAGTGGAACCTTATTCTCGACGAGATCCGCGACGGAATCTGGTAGCTCTGCTCCGGTGGCGTACGGGGTTCGAAGCAGTCGTGAATGCCACCCGTCTGCGGACCGAGAGCCGACCCCCTTCCATTCGCCGCCCCGGCGTGCCAGTGTCATGGGGTGTCCGAGGAGGTCATCGCTGGGATGTGGACGTGAAGACACGTAGGGCCGGATGAGGGAACTGAGGTTCTCGGTCACGCACGATGAACTCGTCACCGTGTTCGGCGCAGGGCGGGTTTCCCGGTCCCGCCATGGATTTCCCGTGCACGGTGGGGCTGCCGTCCATGCCGAAGGCGGAGATCGCCGCACCCGGTGGAAACTGCCTGCTGTGGGGGCCGGACGAGTTGCCGGAGAAGGGCCAGGAGCGCTCCGGGGGACACTGAAATGGGTCACCCTGGGCAACATACCCGGCTCCACCCTGTTTCTGGATCCGGCGACCGGCACCGTCCACAGCTCCTACGGTTATCCGAGCGACCCCGAGCAGCACATCGCGCTGCACTCGGACGTCTCCTCACTGACTTACACCGTCTACGTGGTGAAGAAGGCCCTTCCCGGCATCGCCGCAGCCGCCACATACGAGCAGCGCGAGGAGATGACCGAGGAGATCCGGCACTTCATCGACGAGCGGGACCCTCTGGTCTTCGCAGATGAGGACAGCGAGTGGAGCGGTGCCTTCGACGAGATCGCCATGGGGATGTGGACCTGACCGAGGTTCCCGTACCGCCTCCCCGGCAGGCGGGCGGCGCGGCCGCCGAGGGAGGCCGCCCACCTCGTCGAGGACGACGTCCGGTCAGTAGTGGGATTCCTCGGTGCTCCTGAACGGCGGACAGGCGACCGGATCGAGCGAGGCGGGAACGCCGATCATGGTCCTACCGCACTTGACCTGCCTCACCCCTGGCCGAGAACTGGGCGGCCAGTTTCTACAGACCCGGACTCCGGCTTCCCGTCACGCCGTCCACGCGTCCAGCGGCGACGATTCCGACGAGGACGGTGATCGGTCCCAGGATCAACTCGGTCGCCCTGATCGACTTGTAACCGGCGACGGCGATGCTCTCGCCCCTGCGTGGCATGTGCTCAATCTATCGGCGTACGACTGCTCCGACGGCTCGGACATGCGTCCTCGCCTCCCGCTCCGCCTCGGGTGGGGAGGGCGTCCCCTCCCCACCCGGTGGACGTGACGCCGGGTCGTACGGGTCAGCCGCGGTGGGCGGCCTGGACGAGGAGGACCACGGCCACGGTGGAGACGGCCACCAGGATGGTGGTCCAGGTGCACGACTCCAGGCGCCCGCGGCGCGTGCGGTGGGACATCACGTCCGGCACCCCCTCCGGTCCGGGCAGCCGAACAGGGCTGTGTGGTCGGCGGGTTCGGCGGGTCGGGCCGGTTCGGCGATGCGGCGGGCGTGGGCGGTGAGGGCGGCGGTCTCGTACGTCCAGCCGCGCCCGGTGTCCGCCTCGGCCCGGACGCGGGCCGGGTCGTGGAAGGCCGGCGGGGCCAGGCAGCCGCGCATCCCGCGCAGCATCGCGGGCACGTCCTGCCCGAGCAGTACGCCGTGGAGCACGCGCGGCAGGAACCGGTGCGGGTCCCGCTCCGGCCGTACGGTCCAGCACAGCCGGTACCAGTGCCCGGCGCCGGGCGGGGGCGCGGCGGCGGACTCCCGCGCCTCCGGCGCGGGGTGGCACGGGCAGGCGCACACCAGGTGGCGGACGCCGGGGACACCGCTGTCGCGCGGTTCGCCGTCGGCGCAGTGCCCGTGCCGGCCGATCACACAGGACGGGGAGCGGTACTCCGCCTCGTTCACCACCGAGCACCCCCGGCCGCCGCGTGGATGTTCCGGGTGTCCAGGTCCAGCCCCATCGTCGCCAGCCACAGCACCCGCCGCCGTCGCCGCGTCGCCCGCTCGTGAACTGCCCGCTCGTGAGCTGCCCGCTCGTGGGCCGCCCAGTACGGCCGCACCAGCGCCGAGTCCGCCCCGTCCAGTGGCCGGACCTGCTCGCGGCTGTACGGCGAGCGCGGCGCCGGGATCCGGCCGACGGCCCTCGCGCCGGTCGGCGCGGGCCGGGCGGAGCCGGTCCGGCGCGGGGGCGCCGGGGCCGGGACGGGGGTCCTGCGGTGCCGGCCACCGGCCGGAAGCAGCCGGGCGAGCAGCGTTGCGAGGACGGGACGGCGTGCCCGTCCGAGGGCACTCGCGATAAGGTCGCGCACGTCGTCAACTCCTGTGTAGTTGGTGGCCACGCCCCCGGACCGGTTCCAGCGGTCGCGGGGGTCTTTCCGTTCCGGCGTGAAGCAAATCACACCGTGATGCATCTAGATGTATCACGATGTAGATAGAGCTAGCCATGCGAACTGTTGTATGACTAGCTAGCTTCAAGGCATGAGCCTTGATCCGGAGTCGGGACGCCCGCTGTACATGCAACTGGCGGATGTGATCGAAGCGAAGATCGCGAGCGGTGAGTACGCGCCGGACCGGATGATCCCGACCCCGGCCCGCCTCTCCGAGGAGTACGGGATCGCCCAGATGACCGCGCGCCGCGCCATGCGCGAACTGCGGGAGCGCGAGCTCGTCTACACAGTGCCCGGCAAGGGTTCCTACGTCGTGCCCGAGCCCAAGACCTCAGACGGCTGACCCCTTGATCGACTTCGCCTCCGACGTACCCCGGTGGATGCAGGTGGCCGACGTGATCCGACAGCGGATCGCCGACGGCACCTACCCGCCGCGCACCCGCGTGCCTTCGGTGATCCAGTTGCAGGCCGAGTTCGGCATCGCACAGGCCACCGCGCAGAAGGTGCTCAGCCGGCTGCGCGCGGAGGGCGCCACGTACACCGTGCCGGGGCTCGGCAGCTTCGTGGCCGAGCCCAAGGAGTAGGGCCGTCGGCGGGCGCTCCCCCGGAGAGGACGCGCCGGGCCCGGAACGCGTGCGCGTTCCGGGCCCGTGGCCGTACGGGGCCGCCCCTCGCGGGGCCGGTCCTTACGGGAGCCACTTCTCCCAGGTGGACTTGTTCTCCTCGGCCCACTTGGCCGCCGCGTCCTCCGAGGACATGCCGTCCCCGGCGATCCACTTGGCGACCTGGTTCTGCTGCTCGGTCGACCAGTTGAAGTTCTTCAGGAACTGCGCGGCGTCACCGCCGTCCTTCGCGAAGTCGGCGTTGAGGTACTTCTGCAGCGGGGTCTCGGGGTAGGCGCAGGCGACCTTCTCGGGGTCGGCGTCGCAGCCCTCGGTGTACTCCGGCAGCTTCACCTCGACGAAGTCGATCTCGGCGTTCAGCCACTGCGGCGTCCACCAGTACGTCAGGAAGGGCTTCTTCTCCTTGACGTACTTCTTGATCTGGGTGATCTGGGCGGCCTCGCTGCCCGCGTAGACCGTCTTGAGGTCCAGGTCGAGGTTCTTGATGATCGCGTCGTCGTTGGTGGTGTACGACGGCGAGCCCTCCAGGAGCTGGCCCTTGCCGCCGCTCTCGGTGGTCTTCAGCTCGTCGGCGTACTTGTCGAGGTTCTTCCAGTCGGTGACGTCGGGGTTCTCGTCCGCGAAGTACTTGGGCACGAACCAGCCGATGTGGCCGGTCACCCCGAGGTCGCCGGCCTCCACGACCGTCTTGCGCTCCTCGATGTAGCGCTTCTCCTTCTTGGGGACGCCGCCCCAGTCCTCCAGGATCGCGTCGACCTTGCCGCTGTCGAGCGCGTCCCAGGCGACCGGCTCGTCCATCTGCTGGAGCTTGACCTTGACGCCCAGCTCCTCCTCCAGGACGTGCTTGGCGACGGCCGCGTTGGCCTCGGCGCCGACCCAGGAGGGGACGGCGATGGTGACGGTGTCGCCGCCGGCGGCGGAGGCGGAGGTGTCGGCGGCGCCGCAGGCGCTGAGCGCGGCCATGCCGAGGACGGCCGAGCCGGCGGCCAGGGTGGTGCGTATCCGTCTGCTGTTCTTGCCGGTGTTCATGCCGGATCTCTCTTCCTGTGGTGCGTACTTGTACGTCTGTGTGTGTGGGGGGGGGTGGGGTGTCGGGGGCCTCAGGTCAGCGCCGGTCGCGGGAGGCGGCGGGCTGGGTGATGCGGTCCAGGAGCACGCCGAGGCAGACGATCGCCGCGCCGGCGGTCAGGCCGATGCCCAGTTCGCTCTTCTGCAGGCCGTAGACGACGCCGTAGCCGAGCGCGCCGCCGCCCACCAGGCCGCCGATGACGACGATGGCCAGGACGAGGACGACCCCCTGGTTGACGGCCAGCAGCAGGGCGGGCCGGGCCAGTGGGAGCTGGACGTGGCGCAGTTGCTGGCCGGTGGAGGCGCCCATGGAGCGGGCGGCCTCCAGCGCGCCCGGGTCGGTCTCCCGGATGCCCTGGGCGGTGATGCGGACGACCGCGGGCAGCGCGTAGACCACCGCGGCGATGATCGCGGCGGTGCGGCCGACGTTGAACAGCGCCACCACCGGGATGAGGTAGATGAACTGCGGCATCGTCTGCATCACGTCGAGCACCGGCCGGATGGCCCGGTCCACCCAGGACACCCGGGCGGCCAGGACGCCGATCGCGACGCCCAGCAGCAGGGTGACCACCAGTGCGGCGAGCACCTGGGAGAGGGTGTTGAGCGAGGTGGGCCACAGGCCCATCGCGCCGATCGCCGCCAGCGCGGCCACGGCGGTCAGGGCGGTGCGCCAGGTGCCCGTCAGCAGGGCGAGGGCGGCGGCGGCCAGGAGCAGCAGCCACCAGGGGGCGCCCTGGAGTCCGTCGCGCAGCGGGTTGAGCACCCAGCGGGCGAAGTTCTCCGACCAGGTGGCGGTGCCGCCGATCAGGGGGATGCCCGAGCCGAGGTTCTCGGTGATCCAGCCGACGGCGGTGTTGACCGGGCCGGAGATGCTCACGGTCCACTGCTCGGGCCACTCCCGGCCCAGGGCGGCCGAGCCGGCCGCGGAGACCGCGGCGACGAACGCCGCGGCGGCGGCCCGTACCGACCAGGTGCGCCTGCGGCTCGCGGGGGCGGAGGCGTCGTCCAGGCGCGCGCCTGCGGCGGCGGTGGTGCGGTCCAGCCAGATCGCGATGAGCACGATGGCGATGCCGGGGCCGAGCGCCTGGCCGACGTCCACCCGCGACAGGGCGGTGAAGACCTCGTCGCCCAGGCCGCCCGCGCCGATGACCGAGGCGAGGACGACCATCGACAGGCACATCATGATGGTCTGGTTCAGGCCGAGCAGCATCTGCCCGCGGGCCAGCGGCAGCCGGGCCGTGACCAGCCGCTGCCAGGCGTTCGCGCCCAGCGAGGCGGACGCCTCCAGCGCGGCCGGGTCGGCGCCGCGCAGGCCGAGCGAGGTGAGGCGGGCCATGGGCGGTGCCGCGTAGATGACGGTGGCGATCAGGGCCGAGGGCGTGCCGATGCCGAAGAGGAGCACGAACGGCAGCAGGTAGGCGAACGCCGGCATCACCTGCATGGTGTCGAACACCGGGCGCAGCAGCCGCTCGCAGCGGTCGGAGAGCCCGGCGGCCAGGCCGAGCGCTGCGCCGATCAGCGCGGCGGCGGCGACGGCGACGACCATCAGCGCCAGGGTCTCCATGGCGGGCGCCCACAGGTCCAGCAGGCCGATCACGGCGAAGGTGCCCAGGGCGGTCGCGGCGGTGCGCAGGGCGCGGCGGCCGGGGTCCGCGCCGCCCGCCAGCCAGGCGAGGACGGTGGCGGCGGCCGTCACGCCCGTCCAGCCGAGTCCTTCGAGGAGGGCGAGGACGCCGTCGACGGCGGAGACGGCGTTGTTGCTGATGTGCAGCAGGAAGTACAGGAACAGCCAGTGCGACTCGCGGTTGTCGACCAGCCAGGCGTCCAGTTCGTCCAGCGGCGTGCGGACGTCGTGGGTAAGGGCGTCCGGCCAGCCTCCGCTGCCCCACGCCGAGGCTGCGGCGGGGACCGCCACGAGGGCGAGGAGGGCGAGGACGAGCAGTCTGCGGGCGGCCGACCGGCCGGGGGCGCGGGCGGCCAGGCGGCGCAGGGCGCCGGGGCGGCCCGGGGGTCCATCGCGGTCCGGGCCGGATCCGGGGGCGGTGGAGGCCGTCCTCCCGGGCTCCCCGGGCTTCCCGGGCTCCTTCTGCGTGCCGACCTTTCCGGTCTTCCCGGTCTTCCCGGCCTTCCCGGTCTCGTGCTGGTTCTCCGGCTTCCCCGGTTCCGGGGTCGGGGCGGAGGGGGCGGGGGTGGCGGTCGTCATACGGCGGCCACCTCCCCGCCGGTGGTATGGGAGTCGGCGGCGCCGGGGGCCGGTCCGGCGGCGTCCGGGTCCAGGCCGGCGACGACGGCCAGCAGCCGGGCGTGGTCGACGATGCCGAGGGTGCGGCCGTCCTCCACCACGCGGACGTGCCCGCCGCTGCGCGCCACGGCCTCGACGGCCTCGGCGACCACCGTGCCGGGGGCGAGGGCGACACCGGTGTCCGCCTCGCCGGCGAGCGCCGGGCGCATCGCGCGGCGCACCGAGATGACCTGCTCGCGCGGCACGTCGCGGACGAAGTCGCGCACGTAGTCGTCAGCCGGGGCGGCGACGATCTCCTCGGGGGTGCCGAGCTGGACGATCCCGCCGTCGCGCATCAGCGCGATGCGGTCGCCGATGCGCAGCGCCTCGGCCAGGTCGTGGGTGATGAAGACCATCGTGCGGCCCTCCTCGCGGTGCAGGCGGATGACCTCCTCCTGCATGTCGCGGCGGATCAGCGGGTCCAGCGCGCTGAACGGCTCGTCGAACAGCAGGACTTCGGGGTCGACGGCGAGTGCGCGAGCCAGGCCGACGCGCTGCTGCTGGCCGCCGGAGAGCTGGCCGGGGCGGCGCTCCCCGAGTCCGGCCAGGCCGACCTTCTCGATCATCTCGGCGGCGCGGGCGCGGCGTTCGGCCCTGCCCACGCCCTGGATCTCCAGGCCGTAGGCGACGTTGTCGACGACGGTGCGGTGCGGCAGCAGGCCGAAGTGCTGGAAGACCATGGCGGCGCGGGTGCGGCGCAGTTCCCGCAGCCGGGACCGGTCCATGGCCAGGACGTCCTCGCCGTCGATGTGGAGGGTGCCGGCGGTGGGCTCGATCAGCCGGGTCAGGCAGCGCACCAGGGTGGACTTGCCGGAGCCGGACAGGCCCATGACGACGAAGACCTCGCCGCGGGCGACGTCGAAGGAGACGTCGCGGACGGCGGCGGTGCAGCCGGTGCGCTCGCGCACCTCGGCGGCGGACAGCCCGGTCAGGGAGGTGTCGCCGGGGACGCGGTCGGCCTTGGGGCCGAAGACCTTCCACAGGTTCCGGACGGAGAACACCGGGTCGTCGGTCTCCGGCGTCACTGCGTCCGGTGCTGAGAAGGCTCCGGAGGGAGTGGCTGGGGCTGCGGTCACGCGGCACCTCCCGGTGTCGTGGTGTCGTCGGGCTCGTCGTGGGACTCGTCGCGGCCGTCGCGGTCGTCGCGGAGCAGGTCGGCGGCCTTCTCACCGACCATCAGCACGCCGATCATGGGGTTGACGGCGGGGATGGCGGGGAAGACCGAGGCGTCGGCGATGCGGACGCCGTCCAGGCCGCGGATGCGCAACCGCGGGTCGACGACGGCCAGTTCGTCGTCGGCCGCGCCCATCCGGCAGGTGCCGGCGGGGTGGTAGACGGTGTGGGCGACCTTGCGGGCGTACTCGCTCAGCTCCTCGTCGGACGTGATGTCCGGGCCGGGGCAGACCTCCCGCCTGAGCCAGGAGTCCAGCGGCGCGGTCCCGGCTATCTCGCGGGCGATGCGGATGCCGTCGACGAGGGTGCGGGCGTCGTAGTCCTCGGCGTCGGTGAAGTAGCGGAAGTCCAGGGCCGGTTTGACCGAGGGGTCGGCGCTGGTGAGGTAGAGCCGGCCGCGGCTGCGGGGCTTGGGGATGTTGGGGGTCATCGACACGCCGTGGGCGGGGCGTTCGTAGCCCAGCCGCTCGGGGTTGTCGGTGAAGGGGATCTGGTAGAAGTGGAACATCAGGTCGGGGCCGGGCGAGTCCGGGTCCCGGCGGACGAACAGGCCCGCGTCGGAGTCCATCGCCGAGTTCTCGGGGATGGGGCCGTCGGTCTCCCAGACGATGACCGACTCGGGGTGGTCCAGCAGGTTCTCGCCGACGCCCGGCAGGTCGTGGACGACCGGGATGCCCAGGGCCTCCAGGTCGGCGGCCGGTCCGACACCGGAGTGCAGCAGCAGCCGCGGGGTGTCCACGGCGCCCGCGCACAGCACGACCTCGCGCCCGGCGCTCACCAGCGTCTCCTCGCCGTCGGCGGTGCGGACGCGGACGCCGGTGACGCGGCGGCCGTCGTCCCCGCCGAACTCCAGGCGGTACGCCCAGGTCTCCAGCCACAGCTCCAGGTTGGGCCGGTCGCCGGCCTCCATGTGGGGGTGGAGGTAGGCGACGGAGGCGGAGGAGCGCTTGTTGGTCTCCGGGTGGTAGGCGAGGTCGAAGAAGCCGACGCCCTCGGTGAACGGCCTGGCGTTGAAGCCCTCCACGCGCGGTACGCCGAGGGCCGCCCGGGCGGCGTCGACGAAGTCGCGGGCGATGGCGTTGCGGTCCTTCTCGTCCACGGCGACGATGTTGTTGCGCAGCCGGTGGTAGTAGGGCTCCATCGCGATGGCGTTCCAGCCGCTCGCCCCGGCGTCCTCCCACTCCTGCCAGTCCGAGGGCAGCGGCTTGAAGGAGATCAGGGTGTTGTGCGAGGAGCAGCCGCCGAGCACCCGCGCGCGGCTGTGCCGGATGTGGGAGTTGCCGCGTGGCTGCTCGGTGGTGGGGTAGTCGTAGTCGAGGTCGCCGCCGAGCAGGCCGAGCCAGCGGCGCAGGGTCAGTACGTCGGGGCGGTCGGCGTCGGAGGGGCCTCCCTCGATGAGGGCGACGGTGGTGCCGGGGTCCTCGGCGAGCCGGGAGGCGATCACCGAGCCGGCCGTACCGCCGCCGATCACCACGTAGTCGTAGGTGGTCTTGCTGGGCATGAAGGTGGTGCTCCTACAGGGGTGTCGCGTCGGGGGTGCGCGGGAGTGGGTGGGTGCGCGCGGGGGCGCCCGGGCGCGTGCGGGGTCAGCCGGCGAACCAGCGCACCGGCGCGGGGCGCAGGTTCTCGTAGACGTGCTTGGTCTCGCGGTACTCGTCCAGCCCGGAGGGGCCGAGTTCGCGTCCCACGCCGGAGCGGCCGAAGCCTCCCCACTCCGCCTGCGGCAGGTAGGGGTGGTAGTCGTTGATCCACACGGTGCCGTGGCGCAGCCGGGCGGCGATCCGGCGGGCGCGGGCGGTGTCGGCGGAGAAGACGGCGCCGGCCAGGCCGTACTCGGTGTCGTTGGCCAGGGCCACGGCCTCGTCCTCGGTGCGGAAGGTCTCCACCGTCAGGACCGGGCCGAAGACCTCCTCGCGCACCACGCGCATCGTGCGGTCGCAGCGGTCCAGGACGGTCGGCGGGTAGAAGTAGCCGGTGGCCGGGAGGGTGTCGGAGGGCTTCGGGCGCTCTCCGCCGCAGCGCACGACGGCCCCCTCGGCGACCGCGGAGGCGACGTACTCCTCGGTCCTGTCGAGCTGTTGCTGGGAGACGAGCGGGCCGCACTCGACGCCGGGCTCGGTGCCCCGGCCGAGCCGGATGCGGCGTGCGCGGCGGACGAGTTCGGTGACGAAGCGGTCGTGGACGGACTCCTCCAGGATGAGGCGCCCACCGGCCGAGCAGACCTGGCCGCTGTGGACGAAGGCGGCGTTGAGGGCCTGGTCGACGGCGGTGTCGAAGCCCTCCTCGGTGGCGCAGGCGTCGGCGAAGACGACGTTGGGGTTCTTGCCGCCCAGTTCCAGGGCGACCTTCTTGACCGTGGCGGCCGCGGCGGCGGCCACCTTGGTGCCGCTGGCCAGGCCGCCGGTGAAGGAGACGAGGTCCACGCCGGGGTGCTCCGACAGGCGGGCGCCGACCGGGTCGCCCGCGCCGGTGACCAGGCCCGCCACGCCCGCGGGCAGGCCGGCCTCGGTCAGCAGCCGTATCAGGTGGACGGTGGACAGCGGGGTGATCTCGCTGGGCTTGACGACGAAGGTGTTGCCCGCCGCCAGAGCCGGTGCGATCTTCCAGCTCGCCTGGAGCAGCGGGTAGTTCCAGGGGGTGATCAGCGCGCAGACGCCGACCGGCTCGTGGACGACGACGCTGTGCACGTCCGGGCTGCCCGCGTCCACCACGCGCCCGCCGGAGGTGCCCACGGCCTGGTCGGCGAAGTAGCGGAAGGCGGCGGTGACGTCGTCGACGTCGATGCGGCCCTCCTCGATGGTCTTGCCGGTGTCCATGGACTCGGTGAGCGCGAGCTGTTCGCGGTCCCGCTGGAGGAGGTCGGCGGTGCGCCGCAGCAGCGCCGCCCGCTCGGCGACGGGGGTGCGGGGCCACACGCCGGTGTCGAAGGCGCGGCGGGCGGCCTCGACGGCGGCGTCGGCATCCTCGGCGCCGCCCTCGGAGACGACCGCGAGCACCGTCGCGTCGGCGGGGTCGAGGACCTCCCTGGTTCTTCCGGAGAGGGAGGGGCGCCACTCCCCGTCGATGTGCATGGTCTCGATTGCCGACACGTTCCGTACTGCCTTCCTCGCATGGTGCTGTTGCCGCCCGGCGGGCCGAGCGACCCGGTCCCATGCCCCATACCGAGGAATTCATTCTTTTAATCCATGGCAAGTGGCGTGCTTCACACAGGAAACCATGATCACTTGGGATCTATGTAAACGGATTTAAGGGGATGGCGGGATATGGAGGACATTGCGGGCACTACATGAAGCACCCGGGCGGGTACGGGGAGCAGCCCGGCGCCGGAACGCCGAAGGCCCCCGGCTCGCAGGAGCCGGGGGCCTTGTGTGCGCAGGCGCTCCGGAGCGGGTCCGGAGCGGGATCGGCGCGGGTCCGGGGATGCCGGATCAGATGAGGCCGAGACCGCGGACGGCCTCGCGCTCCTCCTCCAGCTCCTTGACGGAGGCGTCGATGCGCGCACGCGAGAACTCGTTGATCTCCAGGCCCTGGACGATCTCGTACTTCCCGCCGGAGCAGGTGACCGGGAAGGAGGAGATCAGGCCCTCGGGGACGCCGTAGGAGCCGTCCGAGGGGATGCCCATGGAGGTCCAGTCGCCCTCCGGGGTGCCGTTGACCCAGGTGTGGACGTGGTCGATGGCGGCGTTGGCGGCGGAGGCGGCCGAGGAGGCGCCGCGGGCCTCGATGATGGCGGCACCGCGCTTGGCGACGGTCGGGATGAAGTCCTCGGCCAGCCACTTCTCGTCGTTCACGGCCTCGGCGGCGTTCTTGCCCGCGACCTCGGCGTGGAAGACGTCCGGGTACTGGGTGGCCGAGTGGTTGCCCCAGATGGTGAGGCGGCGGATCTCCGACACCGGGGTGCCGGTCTTCTTCGCGAGCTGCGACAGGGCCCGGTTGTGGTCCAGGCGGGTCATGGCGGTGAAGCGCTCGGCCGGTACGTCCGGGGCGGCGGCCTGGGCGATCAGGGCGTTGGTGTTGGCCGGGTTGCCCACGACCAGGACCTTGATGTCGTCCGCGGCGTGGTCGTTGATGGCCTTGCCCTGCGGCTTGAAGATCCCGCCGTTGGCCTCCAGCAGGTCGCCGCGCTCCATGCCCTTGGTGCGCGGGCGGGCGCCGACCAGGAGGGCGACGTTGGCGCCGTCGAACGCCCTGTTCGGGTCGTCGGTGATCTCGATGCCGCGAAGCAGCGGGAAGGCGCAGTCGTCCAGCTCCATCGCGGTGCCCTCGGCGGCCTTGAGACCCTGCGGGATCTCCAGGAGGCGCAGCGCGACCGGCACGTCCGGGCCCAGCAGCTGGCCGGAGGCGATGCGGAACAGCAGCGCGTAGCCGATCTGGCCGGCGGCGCCGGTGACGGTGACATTGACGGGAGTGCGGGTCATGGCGGTCTCCGTTTACCTGACAGTGGCGGCTGGGTCTCCAACGTATCTCTACGTCAAGAGACCCGGCGTCAGGCTATCCGACGGCCCCACCTCGGGGGCAGCCGCCCGCCGGAGGGGGGAGCGGCGGGCGGCTGCGGGGGGACGTACCGCACCCGTGGGGGGGGGTACGGCATCCCGCATGCCCCGGATTTCCGGCGTCATGCCGTCCGGGATCGGCCGGATCCGCCGGGTTCGGGGGCCCGCGCCCGCGTCGGCCCCGGCGGCGGTTCCGGCCTCGGCGGCGGTTCCGGCCCGGTCAGCGGATCGTGAAGTGGACGACGTCCTCCAGGAAGGGGATCTCCAGCACGGGATCGGGCTGCGCCATCAGCGCCAGCAGCACGATGGCGGTGCCCAGCACTCCGTACGTCACCACGTCCGTGAAGCGGGAGCGCACCGCGAGCATCCCCACCGACGGCACCGCCCAGCGCAGCACGGCCCCGGCGAGCACGGACAGGCCGACGGTCAGCAGGCCCGCGCGGAAGTGGCCGAGCGTCACCAGCAGGCCGGCGGCCGTCCCGATCAGCACGCACAGCAGCGGCCACTGCCGCGCGGGCGCGGGGGCGTCCCCGGGGGCCGCCCGCCCGCCCCCCTCGGGGCGGGCGGTGTCACGGGTGATCAGCGGGAACCGCCGGGACGGGCGCCGGCCGGCGCCGGCGGCCTCACCGGCCTGCCCGCTCCCCCCGGCTCCTTCGGCCCCCACGGGCCCTTCGGCCTCTTCCGCCCTCCCGGCCTTCCCCGCCCCCGTCCCCGTCTCAGCCGACACGGTCCGCACCCGCGGCGCGCTCCGCCGCCTCCACCACGTTGGCCAGCAGCATCGCCCGCGTCATCGGGCCGACGCCGCCCGGGTTCGGCGAGAGCCACCCGGCGACCTCCGCGACGTCCGGGTGCACATCGCCGGCGATCTTCCCCGTCACCGCGTCCCGGCTGACGCCCACGTCCAGCACGGCCGCGCCCGGCCTGATGTGCTCGGGACGGACCAGATGCGCCGCGCCGGCCGCCGCCACCACGATGTCCGCCCGGCGCAGGTGCTCGCCCAGGTCCCGGGTGCCGGTGTGGCACAGGGTCACCGTGGCGTTCTCCGAACGGCGGGTGAGCAGCAGCCCGATGGAGCGGCCGACGGTGATGCCGCGGCCGACGACGGCCACGTCCGCCCCGTCGATCTCCACCTTGTGGCGGCGCAGCAGCTCGACGATGCCGTTGGGGGTGCACGGCAGCGGGGCCCGCTCGTTGAGCACCAGGCGGCCGAGGTTCGTCGGGTGGAGCCCGTCGGCGTCCTTGGCCGGGTCCATCAGCTCCAGGACGCGGTTGGTGTCGATCCCGCGCGGCAGCGGGAGCTGCACGATGTAGCCGGTGCAGGCCGGGTCCTCGTTGAGTTCGCGGACGACCGCCTCGATGTCCTCCTGGGAGGCGGTGCCGGGCAGCTCGCGCTGGATGGAGGCGATGCCCACCTGGGCGCAGTCGCGGTGCTTGCCCGCGACGTACTTCTGGCTGCCGACGTCGTCGCCGACCAGGAGCGTGCCCAGGCCGGGCTGGATGCCGCGTGCCCTCAGGGCTTCTACGCGGGCGGCGAGTTCGGTCTTGATCGCGGCTGCGGTGGCCTTGCCGTCGAGAATCTGGGCGGTCATGGGGCCATCCTCCCGGATACGCAGGCCCGGTCTCCAATCGCGTCCGCACCGTGCGGCACCTCCGGCACGGAGAGCGACGGGAGTGTCACGGAAGTCCTCGTTCCCCGGTGCGGCGGAGGCGGGCGTTGCGGATTCGCCACAGTCCCCTGCCTTGTCTGGACAGCATCATCCCTGCCCACCAGCATGGTCGCGGGTGCCGTGCCCGCGGGGGGCCGACGGGTGCGGCGCACGGGGGAGGCACGCTCATGTACGACCCGTTCCTCACGCAGCGGAGCTGCGGGGGCGCCGCGGTGTTCCTCCGGACGTCCCCCTGGACATCCCCTCGGCCCCGGCCCGTCCGCTCGTAAGGAAGACGCTCATGAGCTACCCGCAGCAGCCCGGCGGCCAGCCGCAGGGCCCCTACGGCCAGCAGCCTCCGCAGCCCGGCCCCGGCTACGGCTACCCGCAGCAGGGTGTGCCGCCGCAGCCCGGCTACGGCTACCCGCAGCAGCAGCCCGGCGGGGCGTACCCCCCGCCGCCCGGCACCGTCCAGGCCAACAACGGCTACATCAGCATCGCCCACCTGGGCACCGTACGGATCGCGACGATGGGGCAGCGCTTCCTCGCCCGGCTGATCGACGGTCTGATCATCGGCGCGGTCTACTCGGTCATCGTCTTCGCCGGCCTGGGAAGCGCGATCGGCCTGTCCTCGACCGCCTCCTCGGGGGTCGAGGACTGCGGCAGCTACATGGACCCGGGCTACGACGCGTGTGTCGACCAGAACCTCGCGGACGCGGCCAGCGGTATCACCGCGATGATGTCCGCCCTGTTCACGATGGTCCTGCTGATCTCGGTGCTGACCCTGGTCTACGAGTGGCTGATGGTCGGCCTCAGGGGGGCCACCTTCGGCAAGGCGGCGCTCGGGCTGAAGGTCGTCAAGGAGGCCGACGGGCAGGTCCCGGGAGTCGGCGGCGGCTTCATCCGCTACATCGTCCCCCAGGTCGGCCTGCTCGTGTGCGGCATCGGCCAGACGCTGGTCTACCTGTCGCCGTTCTTCGACAACAGCGGCAAGTTGCAGGGATGGCACGACCGGGCAGCGGGCACTGTGGTCATCAAGAAGTAACGCGGCCCGCGGGAAGCCAGCGGAACGTCGCACCCGGAGGCGGGTACGGGGGCCGCACCGCGGGAGACCGCGGCGTGGCCCTTCCCGGCCGCCGCACCGACCGCCCGGAGGAGAACGCCATGAGCAGCTCCGACCCGAACACCCCGAACGACCCCTACCGGAAGAACCCGTACGACCAGCCTCCCGGAGGGCAGCCGGGCGGTCCGCCGGCCGGGCACTACGGCCCCTTCGGCGGCGCCGAGGAGCATCCGCTGGCCCCGCCGCCCGGCCCGATGGGCTCCCCCGGCGGACCGCCCGGGGCGATGCCGCGCAAGGTCGGCTCGTCCCGGATGATCTTCTTCATCGCCGGCGGGCTCCAGGCCCTCTTCTCACTGCTGGCGATCATCACCTTCGCCGCGGCCGAGGACGACCTGGAGGAGACCTACGGCGACCTGGGCGTGAGCACCGGCATCTACTACGCGATGTTCGTCTTCTTCCTGCTGCACGCGATCGCCGGCATCGTGCTGGCCGTGAGGTTCCCGCAGGGCGGCAACGGACTGCGGATCGCGGGTGTCGTCTGGTCGGCCGTCCTGGTGCTGATCGGCCTGGCCACGCTGCCGCTCGGGCTGCTGTGGCTGGTGCTCGGCATCGTCTGCATCGTGCTGCTGTCCTCCGCCGAGTCGGCGGCCTGGTTCAACCGCCCGCGGACCTGAGGACCGGTACGGCGGCCCGTACGCACCGCAGGCCGCGCCCCCGCCGGGGCGCGGCCTGACGTGCGTCCACCTCAGTGGAAGAAGTGCCGGGTGCCCGTGAGGTACATCGTCACACCCGCCGCCTTCGCGGCCTCGACCACCTGCTCGTCGCGGACCGAGCCGCCGGGCTGGACGACGGCCCGCACGCCCGCGTCCGCCAGGACCTGGAAGCCGTCGGGGAAGGGGAAGAAGGCGTCGGAGGCCGCGTAGGAGCCGCGCGCCCGCTCCTCGCCGGCGCGCTGGACGGCGAGCCTGGCGGAGTCCACCCGGTTGACCTGGCCCATGCCGACGCCGACGGTGGCGCCGTCCCTGGCCAGCAGGATCGCGTTGGACTTCACCGCCCGGCAGGCGCGCCAGGCGAAGGCCAGCTCGGCCAGCTCCGCCTCCCCCAGCGCCTCGCCGGTGGCGAGCGTCCAGGCGGCGGGGTCGTCGCCGTCGGCCTGGAGGCGGTCGGCGACCTGCAGCAGCGCACCGCCGTCGACCGGCTTGTGCTCCAGGCGGGCGGCCGGGGCCTCGGGGCAGCGCAGCACGCGGATGTTCTTCTTGCGGGCCAGCACCTCCACCGCGCCGTCCTCGTAGTCCGGGGCCACGATGACCTCGGTGAAGATCTCGGCGACCTGCTCGGCCATGGCGACGGAGACCGGGCGGTTGACCGCGATCACGCCGCCGAAGGCGGACAGCGGATCGCAGGCGTGGGCCTTGCGGTGGGCCTCGGCCACGTCCGCGCCGACGGCGATGCCGCAGGGGTTGGCGTGCTTGATGATCGCCACGCACGGCTCGGTGTGGTCGTGGGCGGCCCGGCGCGCGGCCTCGGTGTCCGTGTAGTTGTTGTAGGACATCTCCTTGCCGTGCAGCTGCTCGGCACCGGCCAGGCCGCCGGTGCCGTCGCTGTAGAGGGCGGCGGCCTGGTGCGGGTTCTCGCCGTAGCGCAGCACGTTCGAGCGCCGGTAGGCGGTGCCGAGGAACTCGGGGAAGCCGGAGTCGTCGGCCGGGGCGTAGTCGCTCGCGAACCAGGAGGCGACGGCCACGTCGTAGGCCGCGGTGTGCGCGAACGCCTCGGCGGCCAGGCGGCGGCGGGCGGCGAGGTCGAAGCCGCCGCCGGCGACGGCCTCCAGCACCTCGCCGTAGCGGCCGGGGTTGACCACGACGGCCACGGACGGGTGGTTCTTGGCGGCGGCGCGGACCATCGAGGGGCCGCCGATGTCGATCTGCTCCACGCACTCGTCCGGGGACGCGCCGGAGGCGACGGTCTCCCGGAAGGGGTAGAGGTTGACGACGACGAGGTCGAAGGGCTCCACGTCCAGCTCGTCGAGCTGCCGGCGGTGGTCCTCCAGGCGCAGGTCGGCCAGGATGCCGGCGTGCACGCGCGGGTGGAGGGTCTTCACCCGGCCGTCCAGGCACTCGGGGAAGCCGGTCAGCTCCTCGACCCGGGTGACCTCCACGCCCGCGGCGGCGATCCGCGCGGCCGTCGAGCCGGTGGAGACGAGCTTGACGCCCGCCGCGTCCAGGCCGCGGGCCAGCTCCTCCAGGCCCGTCTTGTCGTAGACGCTGACCAGCGCGCGGCGGACGGGCCGCCTGGTGGCCTCGGTGGTCTCGGTGGTCTCGGAGCCTTCAGTCATGACCGAGAATGACCTTTCTTGCCTCGATGCGGTAGCCGTGGCGGGCGATGCGTCGCACCGTGTCGACGAGCAGCCGCCGCTCGACTTCCTTGATCCGCTCGTGGAGCGTGGATTCGTCGTCCTCCTCCCGCACCTCGACCACGCCCTGGGCGATGATCGGGCCGGTGTCGACGCCGTCGTCGACGAAGTGGACGGTGCACCCGGTGACCTTCACGCCGTACGCGAGCGCGTCGCGCACGCCGTGGGCGCCGGGAAAGCTGGGGAGCAGGGCGGGGTGGGTGTTGACGAAACGCCCGCCGAACCGGGCGAGGAACTCCTTGCCCACGATCTTCATGAAGCCCGCGGAGACCACCAGGTCGGGCTCGTACGCCGCCACCGCCTCGGCCAGCGCGCGGTCCCAGGCGTCCCGGCCGGCGTGGTCGCGCACCCGGCAGACGAAGGTGGGGAGCCCGGCGCGCTCGGCGCGCTCCAGTCCCGCGATGCCGTCGCGGTCGGCCCCGACGGCGACGATCTCGGCGCCGAAGGCGTCCGGCCGCTCCTCGGCGATGGCGTCGATGAGGGCCTGGAGGTTCGTGCCCGAACCCGATACGAGCACCACGACGCGGGCAGGGGAGTGGGCGGCGAAGGAACGGGAAGCGGAAGCCACGACGAGGCTCTTCTCGGATCTCTCGATGGGACGGTGCGGCTTTGTACGGTCGTACGAATCCATGGGGCGGACGAATCCGGGGAACCCTACGAAGCGGCCGACCGTCAGCAACGATACCGGCACACCGGACAGCCCCCTCGGGACGGGGGGACGGCCGCCCGGTAGCGTCTGGGCCACACATCGGCGAACGGCCCGGGGCCGGGACGACATCTAGGGGAAGACACAGAGCACATGACGGACCGACGACGCCGCGCGGCCCCTGAGACCTCGACCGGGATCCCGACCGTTACCGCCCCGGGCCCGCTCCGGTGGCGGCCCCCCTCCGGCCCGTCCCCCTCCGGTCCGCCTCTCCTCGGTCCGTCCCTCTCCCCCGGCCGGATCTCCCCCGGCCGGATCTCCCGCGACCGGGGGGACGACAACCCCTTCGCCGCGCCGCCCGAGGGCCGCCCCGAGCAGCCCTGGCGTCCGCGCGGGCCCCAGGGGTCCGACTCCTCCGGCTCCTCGGACTCCTCAGGCTCCTCGGGCTCCTCAGGCTCCTCCGACTCGCCGGACTCGCCGCGGGGCGACGGGAACGGCGACCGGCCGGAGGGCTCCCCGCCCGACTGGGGCAGCCGGTGGAGCAGCCGCCAGCCGGGCCGCCAGAGCGGCGGCTTCGGCAGCGGCGGCCGTCCGGAACAGGGCGGCGGACAGGGCGGCGGGCCCGGCGGCATGCGCTGGGACCCGACCGACCCGGTCCAGCGCCGGGCCCGGTACGCCCTGGTCGTCGGCGGCTGGGGACTGATCTTCTCCTTCTTCGGCTTCCCCTGGCTGGCGGTGCCGCTGGGCGCGCTGGCCGTGTACTGGGGCATCGGCGCCATCCGCGGCAAGCCGGGCACCGGCTCCGGCGCGGGCGGCGGTACGGGCGGGGGTACCGGCACCGGCACGGAGACCGGCCGGGCGGCCGCCAGGCCCGAGGACGTGGCCGGCACCGACCGCTCCACCGCGCCCGGGCCCGGCGCGGGCCCGGCGCCCGCGCCCTCCGGCCCGGAGGCCGGCCGCTCGGGCCGGCCTCAGCTGGCGGCGGCGGTGACCGGGCTGGTCACGGGGATCCTCGCGCTGGTGGTCATCGCGGCGCAGTTCACCGTCCAGCTCGTCTACCGCGACTACTTCGTCTGCGTCGAGGACGCCCTGACCACCTCCTCCCGCGAGGCGTGCGAACGGCATCTGCCCGAGGAACTGCGCCCGCTGTTCGGCGACCCCGGGCAGGAGTGAGGCCGGGAGCGGCCGCCACGGCCGCGGGGCCGCCGGGGGCCTCGCGGCCGGCACACGTCAGCGCCCGCGGGCCGGGCGCAGC
>NZ_JBKJFM010000065.1:0-31042 GCF_046614825.1 Streptomyces nanhaiensis | reverse complement strand
GGCCGGACGGTCGTCAGCCCCCGGTACGGATCGGTGACCGTCACCAGATCCCCGGCCCGCACCTCCTCGATCGCCCGGCGGCTCCCGTCCGCCAGCAGCACCGGCGTACCCGGCAGGAAACTGTGGTTCCTGCAGGCCACGGGCTTCTTCGCGCCGGGCTCGTCGGGCTTCCTGTCCTTGTCCGGGAGCTTCTTCTCCAGCTCCTCGACCTTGTCCTCGAGCCGGTCGACCTTCTTCGAGCCGTCGATGATCCCCTTGAGGCCGTCGTAGAGGTCACCGCCGTGCTTCTTGATCCTCTTGACGAGCTCGGCGGCCTTCTTCCACTTCCACGGCGCCCCGTACTTCGCCGCCAGCTTCCCCACCGCACCACCGATCAACGACGTCAGCACGTTGATCAGCGTCTCCGTGCACGCCGCACCGTCCCCCTCGGTGATGCAGTCCAGCGCATCGGTGATCCCCAGCTCCTCGGCCAGGATCTTCGCCAGCTCCTTCGCCGCCTCCTTCGCCTTCTCCTCGTCCCCCTCAAGCGCCTTCCTGGCGGCCTCCAGGTCCTTGACCGCCTGGTCGTACTCCCTCTCCTCCCGGGTTCTGGTGTCACCGGCCGGCGCCTGACCGCCGCCGGTGCCGTCGGCGACGGGCTGCTGCCCGCCCTCCCCACCGTTCCCGCCACCGGCGGAGCCGCACTGCCCGCCCACGACCCGGCAGATCTTCGCACCGACCGACTGCCCCAGCTCGGTGGTCACCCCCGCCGCCACCAGACCACCGACGATCGCGACCACCACCACGACCATCCCGACGTACTCCGTCGAGGTCTGACCACCCTCCGAACACCGCAACCGCAGCATCCGCGCCAGGGAGAAGCCCCTGGGACGCCGCCGTGCCCGTGCTCTCCGCCCCCGCATGTCCCGCCCCCGTTCGTTCCCCGCCGTCCTCCGCCCCGCTCTACCCCTTCGGCTTCCCGAACTCCTCGAGCTTCTCGACCTGGGCGGTGACCACCGACTGCGGAATCCCGGGCTCGGCGAAGTCCATCAGGTTCATCGAGTAGAAGATCGCCACACTGGAGCCCGAGCGGACCGCCTTGAACAGCAGCGGCACCCTGTCGCCCTCGAAGTCGCCGTCCACCTGGTAGGCCAGGGCGTCGTCGGCGCCGGTGGGGGCAGTGAGTTCCCTGACGCCGGAGTACCTGCTGGTGTCGCCACCGGTCTTGGTGGTGAAGCCGCCCGCGCACGCCTTGACCGCCTTGCGCAACCCCTCCATCAGGCGGTTCGCGGACTCCTGCTCGTACGCGCCGAGCATCTCGAAGAGGATCAGCCCGCCGGCCTCCTCGTCCTCGGACGTGGTGATGAACTGCCGGTAGACCATCTCGGCCGGCTCCGGCTGGGGCACGCCCCCGATCACCGAGGCGATCGGCTGGCACTCGGCCCGGTCCGCCTTCTCCCGGCCCGCGCCGGAGACCTCCTCCTTCGAGGGCGTCTTGACGGTGTAGCCGGACACGTCCGCCGTCCTCAGCGCCCCCTTCTCCAGCTCCTCCCGGGACAGGGTCCTCGCCGGCTCCGCCGGGGTGGTCCGCGCCGGGGCAGGGGCGGCGGACGAGGAGGCGGACGAGGAGGCGCCGGTCTGCCCGGGTTCCTTCACGTCCTCCCCGTCCGCGGCCCCCGAACCGGAGCCGCCGCAGGCGGAGGCGAAGCCGAGCGCCAGCACGGCGGCGGCAGCGGGCAGGAGGCGGGAGATGTGTGTCTTCACGGTGACGGTGCTCCTGTGCACATGGGGCTTCACGGCGGCGGGGCGAGAGCGGGGTGAGGCGCGGGCGGTGAAGGGGCGGTGCGCCCGGACCGGTCCGCCGGTGCGGCGACCGGTCCGGTTCCGTAGAGGGTGCGAAGCCGGTCGCGGACGGCCGGCCGTGGGATCAGTCGCCGCGCGGGAAGGAGATCTCCACCCGGCGGTTCTTCTTCCTCCCCTCCTCCGTGGAGTTGTCGGCGATCGGGTTGTCCTCGCTGTAGCCGCGGATGTTGAAGGTGATGCCCGAGCCGAGGTCCTTCAGCAGTTGCTTGTGCACCGCCTGGGCGCGCTTCCTGGACAGAACCTTGCCGTGCTCGTACGAGCCGAGGTTGTCCGTGTAGCCGAAGACGTTCACCTCCGTGGCGCCCTGCTCCTCGATCTCCTCGGCGATGCCCCTGATCCTGTCGTTCGCCTCGGAGCTGAGCTTGGCGCTGTCCCTGCCGAAGAGCACTTCGGCCTGGAGCGTGAACTTGGTGTTGGACGGCGAGTCCTCCCGCTGCTCCTCGCCGGCCTCGTCACCGACGATCTGCTTGATCTCCAGAACCTTGGGCTCGGCGAGAGTTCCTCCGTCGCCCAACATGAGATCGGGATCGCCCGCGTCGATCTCGCCCTCGAACACCGATCCGGCCGAAGGTGTCGGATCTTCGGCGAGTGCGGTGGGTACGGTGGCGACACTCAGGCCGACAGCGAGTACGGCCGAGCACGTCAGCGTGACGGCGTGTCGCTGTGCTCTCACGAGAGCAGCGGTACGGGTGATCGTCATCGTGTCACTCACCCGTGATCTCAAGGGTGGCGTTCTGGAAGGTCGGAATCTGGAGGTCCACCTCGGCGGTGCTCTCCGGCGGCGCGGGGAACTGCATGAAGACGTTCTGCTCGGAGTTCGCCTTGATATTTCCGATCTTCATCGTGGCCAGCGGGCGATTCTCAGTGTCCCGCAGGACGTAGTAACGCTTCTTCTCCGCCTTATCCACCATTGTGGCGCCGGCGAAAGAAGCTCCGGCAGCTCTAATCAGATCCAGTTCCGAACCAGTCCAGAGGATTGCATCACTGTAATCCTTGTCCGAGGTGTTCTTGAGAACTCCATTCACGGTGACGAACCCGCCGGAATCCCGGATCACAGAGTTAACATCAAGGACAATGCCGTCCTGCCCTTTGATCGAAAGGATGACCTCGCTGTCGTCTGCGACTGTCCCCTTCCCTCCCGTCCCGTTTTCCTGGGGGGCGGCCGTCTGTCCGGTTGAAGGCTTGTCGGCAGCCTTGTCACCACCGTCGTCGCCTCCACCACAACTGACCAGAGAGAACGTCAAGACCGATGTCGTCACGACGGCCAACACAGTTCGGCGGGCCTGAGACACCTGCCACATACTCATTGCTGCTGATCCTCTGCTCGGTGTTCGCGTTATCGATAAGTCAGCCGGTAAGCCGAACGGTGAAGAGGTCCGCCGCGTCGGGGAAGAAGTCCAGGTTCTCGGGGTCGATGAACCGGTCCCTTCCGTCACACGTCAGCTTGCCGGGGAAGACGGGCTTGTCGTTGCCGCCCCCGTTGTCCGGGTCCTCTCCGTCCTCCGGTTTCTCCTCGTCGGGCTTGAAGGCGCAGCGCGGCTCGATGACCGCAGCGGCCTCCGCCGTCATGTGGATGTCCTCCGTGCCCGGGACGACGGTCTCCCCGAGCGGCTCCTGGGTCTTCACCTTCACCGTGAAGCCCAGCCGTCCGTCGGCCAGCCGACGGCAGCCGCCCGGGGTCACGTCGGACCCGTTCCGCGCCGCGAAACGCTGCGCCTCCTGGCAGGCGCCGTACGTTCCGAACCCCTTGCCATCAAGGAGGTCGTTCCAGTTGCGGGGGTTCAGGACCGAGGCGAGCAGACCCCGGCGGAGCTGGTCCCGTGCGTCCTGGGCGGCGGCCAGGGCTGCGGCGTCGGCCGCCGACTGGGCGCCGTTGCGGGAGGCGGATGCCTGACCGACCACGAAATACGCGAGCGCGAGGAAGAGCAGGCTCGCCACCACCGTGATGTAGATGGGGACGGCCTGCCCTGCCTCGCGGCGCTTTCGAGCAGTCACAGGATCGATCAGCCGGCTGTACCGACGACCTGTGCGATCTTGTTGCCGATGGTCGTGCCGATGTTCGTCATACTCGCCACCACGGCGATGATCGCGATGATCGCGACCAGCATGCCGATGTACTCGACCGCGGTCTGGCCCTTGTCGCCCCGGCGGGCGATGGCCTCGACGGTGGTGTCGGCCCAGCCGTTCACGCGAACCCTGGTGTCGGTCGCCAGCTTCAGAGCGGTGTTCTTCATGGTGTTCCCCTCCAAGTCCGGTCGACCGGTCGGCGGCCGACGGATAGGTCTCTGCGGTGCCGCACGCGTCTCCGGCTTCCTCCCGGCCGGTCTCGCCCGCGACATGGGGAACGTACGCCGGGACACCACCGGTCCGCATGGGTCCGTGGACCCAAGTGCGGGCCCAAAGCCGGAGTCCGGGCTCCTTCACCGCTTTCCGGGCCCCGGAGCCCGCCGTGTGGTCAGCCACGGCCGCCCGACCCCCTTCGCGCCGTGCCCAGCCAGACCGCGATGGCCTCGCTGCGGCTTCCGGCGTGCAGCTTGGCGAAGATCCGGTTGATGTGGTTCTTGACCGTCTTCTCGCTGATGAAGCAGGCGGCGGCGATCTGCGGATTCGCCATGCCGGACGCGATCAGCTCCATCACCTCCGCCTCCCTGCCGCTCAGACCGAACCGCTCCGCCCCGGAGGCCCCCGGGACAGGAACAGACTGTGCCACATGGGATTGCTTGTGCGAAGCGGTTCGGAGGGAATGTGGCACATCGGATGCCGAACCTCCCTCGGACGAACGCAGTTGGTTCGGTGCGGGACGGGGGATTTGCTCCGTATCATCGTGTGCGGTAGCACGTATCCGCCCCGGAGCCGCGGGCTGGTAGCCGGAGCCAGTGAAGGCCGTGCCGAGCCCCTCGGGCAGCGGCTGCCCAGGAGCGGCCGCCGCGCCGCCGCGCAGGCCGGCCAGGAGCGCGTTGGAGGCCGTGGACGTGAAGTGGGCCCGGCCCTCCCTGGTGTCGCGGACGGCCGCGGCCAACTGGTCGGCGGTGAACTCCCCGTGGACCAGATAGCCTCCGGCCCCCAGCCGCAGCGCCTCGTGGACGACCTCGCTCTCGCGGCTGTACGTCAGCATCAGCACGGGTGCCAGGCGGACCAGGTGCGGCAGGGCAGAGATGCCGTCGACGCCCGGCATGCGGACGTCCAGCAGCACCACGTCGGGGCGGTGCAGCCGGGTGGCCTCGTAGGCCTCACGGCCGTCGGCCGCCTCGGCGACCACCCGGATGTCGTCGCGCCCCTGGAGCAGCACGGTCAGACCCGCCCGCACGACCGGGTTGTCGTCGGCGACGACGATCCGCAGCGGCGCGGCGGCGGGCGCCGGGGGCAGGGGTGGGGGCGGGCAGTTCTCGGGCGCCGCCGCCGGCGGGGACGCGTGGCGGTGCCGTCCCGGAGCGGGGGGAACGTCGTCCGGCATGGTGCGGCCTCCTCTCGGGTGTGGGGGCGGGAAACGGTCGGTCAGGAGTGGATGTAGCGGTGCCGCTGCGCGACGGCGGCCAGGCCCTCCGGGAGCAGGGCGGCCATCGGCAGGTCGAGGCGCACCTCGGTTCCGGTGGTCGCCCTGCCCCTGCCGATGCGGATGCGCGCGCCGATCCCCGCGGCGCGCTCCACCATGCCGACGAGGCCGAAGTGCCCGGCGCGCCTGAGCTGTTCGAGGTCCGTGCCCGCGGGCAGACCGGGTCCGTCGTCGTAGACGCTGACGCGCAGCGAGTCGTCGACGACTCCGATCGAGACCTCGACGCGGGTGGGGTGCGCGTGCCGGTACGCGTTCTCCATGGCCTCGGAGGCGATGGTCAGCACCTGTCCGGCCACCGCCTGGGGGACCGTCGGCACGGGGGTGCCGTTCAGCGGGCGGAAGGCGGCCTCCAGGCCCGTCCGGCGTGCGAAGTCCTCGGTGCGGGCGGACAGTTCGCCGGCGATGTCCACCCCGCCGTCCAGGCCCGACTCGCGTCGCAGGTCGGACAGCAGTTCCCGGGACTCCACCGCGGCGCGGCGCGCGGAGCGGGCGACGAGTTCGGCCTGCCGTCTGAGGGTGTCGGGGTCCAGGCGGTGCGCGGAGCCGGCCAGTCCGTCCGCCGCCAGGGCGAGGCCGTGGAGGGTCTTGGCGACGGAGTCGTGCATCTCGCGGGCCAGCCGGGCGCGTTCGCCGGCCACCGCCTCGTTGACGGCCAGCCTGGAGCGCATCTCCAGCAGTGCCTCGGTGGCGCTGCCGAAGCGCAGCATCAGCCCCCGCAGCGTGACTCCCACCGCGCCCGCGAGGACGCAGACCCCGGGCAGGAAGGCGGTGGCGGCGAGCGACGCGCCGAGCATGCCGTTGCCCGCGTACGCGACGGTCACGACCAGCAGGGTGAGGGCGGTGAAGAAGCCCGCGCCCCGCCACCCGTACACCAGCCCGGCCAGCAGCGGGGTGCAGATCGTGACGTAGCTCAGCGGGCTCGCCGGTGTGGCCGTGAACAGCAGGAGGGCTCCGAAACCGGCGTCGACGCCGAGGAGCGCGGGGTGCCGCAGCAGCAGGGGGCCGAAGCGCTCCCAGTCCCGGAAGAGCAGGTAGGAGCCCATGAAGGTGAACACGATCGCCGCGCCGACCAGCCAGGTGGGCCATCCCGGGCCGGTGCCGCTCAGGGCGAAGGGGGTGGTCAGCACGATCATGCCCAGCCGGAAGCCGAAGACCTGGCGGCACAGCGCCTGGAGCGCGCTGAGCTGGATCCTGAGCGTGGGCGCGGCCGCGGGCTCCTCCCGCGGCGCGGTACCGCCGCCCGCGGTGACGGCTCCCGGCGGCCCCGCCGGTGTGAACGGCATCGACACGGTTCCCCCTCTCACTGGTCGGCGGCCCGGTGGCGCGTGCGGTCCGGTCTACAGGCCGGTGCCCGTGCCGAGGAACATCCCCGTGCCCAGCAGCAGGATGGTGGCGGGCACCATGAGCATGGTGACGATGGACGTGGCCTTGGGCACGGCCTTGGCGGCTTCCCGGCGGGCGTTCTGGGCGTCGGTGCGCCGCATGTCGTTGGCGATCTGGATGAGCGTCTCGACGATCGGGGCGCCCAGTTCCTCGCCCTGCTGGAGTGCCGTGACGAACTGGGCCACCTGTTCGGAGTCGTTGCGTCTGCGCAGTTCGTCGAACGCCTGCCGGCGGCTGACCCCCATGTCCATCTGGCGCAGGGTGATGCGGACCTCGTCGGCCCAGGGGCCCTGGTACTTGTCGGCCGTGCGCTCCAGTGCCTGGCGGAAGCCGAGTCCGGCGGAGACCACGACGGCGAGTACGTCGAGGAAGTCCGGGAGGGTGCGGTCGATGGCCTTGCGGCGCTCCCGGATGGCCGACCAGATGCCGACCTCGACCCAGAAGAGGCCGAAGGCGATCATGCCGATGGCGAGGACGGTGTGCCCGTTCACCAGCATGGCCAGGGCGCCCAGAGCGCCGAGGAAGCCGTAGACGGCGCGGCGGGCCGCGTAGCGGTCGATGGTCAGGCCGCCGGGGTTGCCGGCCATGTCGATCCTCTTGCGGACCCTGTTGACCCGGTCGGGGCCCATCATGCGCAGCACCGCGGGCGCGTAGCGCATGCCCATGCGGTCGACGCCGGACCCCACGGCGCCGGTCCGTGTGGAGCCGACCTCCAGCGCGATGGCGAGGTCCCCGGGGAGCTTGGCCTCGGAGCGGTAGAGCCGTATGCCGGCGATGGCTCCGTAGACGCAGAGGCCGATGACGGCGGCGAGGAGGATTCCCATGTGTCCGTCTCCTCTCAGACTTCGATCTTGCCCAGGCGGCGGACGAGGAAGAAACCGATGCCGTACAGGGCCATCGCGACGATCAGCGCCCCCTGGCCCAGCGGGGAGGCCGTGATCTTGTCGAGGGCGCCGTCCCAGATGTTGTCCATCAGCAGCATGGATCCCAGGCCCATCGCGGGGACGATGTAGGCGGTGCCGGTGACCTGCGACAGCTGGGTCCTGACCTCGCGCCGGGTCTCCTTGCGGTCCTCCAGGGTCTGGGTGAGGTTGTGCAGGGAGCTGACGAGCGTGCCGCCCGCCCTGTTGGACAGCACGAGCGTGGTGACCAGGACGGCCAGTTCGCGCGAGGGCAGGCGTTCGGCGAGTTCGCCGAGGGCGTCGTCGAGGGTGTGGCCGACGGCGAGCCGGTCGGCCACCCGGCTCAGTTCCTCGCCGGCCGGGTCCTCCAGTTCCTCGGCGGCCATGGTGATGGCGGTGCGCAGCGCCAGTCCGGCCTGCGTGGCGTTGGCCAGGACGCGGGTGAGTTCGGGGAGCTGGTTGATGAACCGCTCGGTGCGCTTCTGCCGCTGCCAGTTGAGGAAGGTGAAGGAGCCCCACAGGGCGATGGCGGCCGCGATGGGGCCGAAGAAGGGCGCGAGCAGGGTGGAGGCGGTCAGCCACAGGCCGATGACGGAACCGAGCATGTAGACGAAGAACTCGCCCGGGGTCAGGTCGAGGCCGGTGGCCGCGAGCCTGAGTTCGATCCTCCTTCCGAACCGGGTGCCGCGCAGCCGCCGGTCGACGCCCTGGAAGTTGCGCCGCCGGCCGGACGTCCGCGTCTGCCCGGTGTGGGAGAGCCGGTCGATCAGTTCGGCGTGCTGCGCTCTTCCCGAGGCGTACGCGTGCACACCCGTGACCGCGAGCACGCAGCACAGCAGCGTGACGCCGATCGTCAGCAGTGCGAGATTGTCCATGTCCGGTGCGGGCTTCCTCGGTGTCGGCGGCGGGATCGGGCGGCGGGTCGGTACGGGCGGGCCGTGGTGGTGCCGGGTGGCGGCGGTGCCGGGTGGCGGTGTCAGACGGTGGTCCCGCGCGCGGCGAGCTGCTCGTCGCTGTCGGCGACTCCGAAGGCGGGCGGGACGGGTTCGTTCTTCATGCGGAGGCGTTCGGCGACCCGGCGCGGCAGCGGGAAGTAGGAGAACTCCCCGTGGACCTTGCCGTCGCCGCCCATGGGCCGGGCGTCGAAGCGGCACACGGTGACGATCCTGTAGTCCTCCCGTCCGTGCGAGTCGACGACGGCGATCTCGCTGATCCTGCGGGAGCCGTCGGCGTTGCGGGCGAGCTGGACGATGACGTCCACGGCGCTGTTGATCTGGTCCCTGATCGCGGCGAACGGGATCTCCACCTCGGACATGGACGCCAGGGTCTGCAGGCGCATCAGGGCGTCCTCGGCGCTGTTGGCGTGGACCGTCGCGAGGGAACCGTCGTGGCCGGTGGACATCGCCTGGAGCATGTCGAGCGTCTCCCCGCCGCGGACCTCGCCGACGATGATCCGGTCGGGGCGCATGCGCAGGGAGTTGCGGACCAGGTCGCGGATGGTGATCCGGCCCTTGCCCTCGACGTTCGCGGGCCGGCTCTCCAGCGTGATCACATGGGTCTGCTGGAGCTGGAGCTCCGCCGAGTCCTCGATGGTGATGATGCGCTCCCCCTCCGGGATCAGCCCGGAGAGCGCGTTGAGCAGCGTGGTCTTCCCGGTGCCGGTGGCTCCGGAGACGATCACGTTGAACTTGGCCCGGACCAGTCCGGCGAGCAGCATCGTCATGTGCTCGTCGAGGGAGCCGAGTCCGATCATCTCCTGCAGGGTGTAGGCCCTGGGGAAGCGCCTGATGGTCAGGGTCGCGCCCGAGAGCGCGAGCGGCGGGATGATCACGTTGACGCGCTCGCCGGAGGGCAGCCGGGCGTCGACCATCGGATTGGCCTCGTCGACGCGGCGGTTGACGGTGGAGACGATGCGCTCGATGGTCTGCATCAGCTGCTCGTGGGAGGCGAAGCGCATCGGGAGGAGTTCCAGGCGGCCGCTTCGCTCCACGAAGATCTGGTCGGGGCCGTTCACCATGATCTCGCTGATGGAGGCGTCCTCCAGGAGCGGTTCCAGGATGCCGAGGCCGAGCGCCTCGTCCACGACGCGGCGGATGAGCATGGCGCGCTCGTGGGTGGAGAGGACGGGGCCCTCGCGGCTGATGATGTGCCCCAGCACGCGCTCCAGCCGGACGCGGCGCTCCGTCGCCGCGAGGGAGGACATCTCGGCGAGGTCGATCTCCTCGAGCAGTTTGGCCCGGTAGACCGCGACGAGGTGGCTCTCCTCCTGCTGGTTGGAGGGTGCCTCGGGGGCGTTGATGCGTGCCCTCAGGCTCATGGCTTCAGTTCTCCTTCCGGTCCCCGCCGGCCGACGCCGCCGGCCGCCTCAGTCGCGGGGCATGGTGGTCGTCCGCTCCGTGTCGCCGAAGGAGACCCCCGGGATGATCGAGGGGATCCTGACCGTGGCGGTCACCTTCACCTCGTCGTGGGCGCCGGCCCACTGCCGGAACCGGGCGCCGTCCGCGAGCCAGTCGCTCATCGCCTCCCGGCCGGCCTGCGCGGGGGGCATCTCGGGGCGGTCGTACGAGGCCATGCGGGCCGCGGCGCGGGACGCCGTGCCCGCCTGCTGGATCGTGTACGCGGCGAGGCCGAACTGGATCAGTGCCAGCCCGACCAGGATCAGGATGGGGAGCATGCCGATGTACTCGACCGCGACCTGCCCCCTGTCGGAGCGTCGTCTGCGCAGCACCATGTCTCAGTTCTCCTTCGCCGCCGCCGCGTTCCCGGTGACCGAGAAGGGGAAGTCGACGATCCCGGGGAAGAGGACGGGCACCTTGAGGGCGACCTCGGCCTTGACCAGGCCGGAGTCGACCCAGCAGTCGGTCCTCGCCGACTTCCTCCAGTCGCCTTCCAGGCTCTCCTTGCCCGCCCGCTCGCACGCCTCGCCCCGGCTCTCCCTGCCGAGGTCGGCCACGGCCGCCTCGTGCGCCGCCCTGTCGGCGGCGTCGCCGGCGAGGGTGTAGGTGTAGCCCAGCAGCGCGCACTGCCACAGCAGCACGAGGGTGGCGATGATGATCGGCAGCATGCCGACGAACTCGACGGCCACCTGCCCCCGGTCGCCGCCGGTGCGTGAGCGCGCCGTGGTCCGGTCATTTCCCGTCCCCGTGTCGACTTCCCCCATCAGCCGGTTCTCCCGCTCGGTTCGGTGGTGTCGTTGTCGTGGCGCCCGCCGCCGCGGCGGCGGCGCAGGCCGATCGATCCCCTGTCCCCGTACCTGCCGCCCTTGCCCTGCTGCGCCCTGGCCGCGTCGACCAGTCCGAGTTCTCCCGCCAGGGCCCACATCGCCTGCCTGACGGAGCCGCGGGAGTCCAGGTCCTGCACACGGCCGGAGTCGACCGCCGCCTGGAGTTCCTTGAAGCCGGCCGGGATCGCGACGCGGGCGACGGGGGTGCCCACGATCCGCTGGACGAGCGGGGGCTGGATCTCGGTGTTGCGGGTGTGCCGGTTGACGACGGCCAGCGTCTCCTCCGCCTTGCGGATCTGCAGCCGGTCCCACAGCCGGATCATGCGCTTGGCCGCCCGGACGGCGACGACGTCCGGGGTGGTGACCAGCACCGCCGTGTCGGCCATCTCCACGGCCGCGGCGTTCGCCCCGTTCATCTGCGTGCCGCAGTCGACGACCACGACCTCGTACCGGGAGCGCAGCGCGCTGATGATCTGGCGGGCGGCGCGCTCGTCGACCTCCTCGCCGCGTTCGCCCTCGCCCGGGGCGAGGAGCAGGGCGAGGCCGGTGGGGTGGGAGAAGAGGGCGTCCTGGAGGACGCGCGGCGAGATGTCGGCGATGCTGGCCAGGTCCGCGATCGAGCGGCGGAACTGGACGTCGAGGTACGACGCCACGTCGCCCGCCTGGAGGTCCATGTCGACCAGCGCCACGCTCCTGCCGGAGGCGCGGGCGGCGAGCGCGAGCTGGACGGAGAGCAGGGTGGCGCCCACACCGCCCTTGGCGCCGCTGACCGTGACCGCGGTGCCGCCGGGGCCGCTGAAGACGTCGCCTCCCGCGCCCAGGTGGCGCCGCACCCCCACGGCCCACTGGGCGGCGGCGGAGACCCGGGCGGAGAGTTCGTCGTACGACAGCGGCAGGCCGAGCAGTCCGCGCGCGCCGGAGTCCATGGCGGCCGAGTACAGCCCGGGGGCGGTGTCCGCGCTGATCAGGATCACGCCGACCGCCGGGAAGCGCAGCGCGACCTCCCGGATCAGCTCCAGCGCGGGGACCGGCCCGATGCGCTCGTGGACGAGCACGACCTCGGGGAGGTCGCCCACCGACTCGCCGGCGAGTGCCGCGAGGGTGTCCAGGAGCAGGGTGGAGTCGCCGACCGGCTGGGCCGGCTCGGTGTCGGGGAGCTGGCTCAGCAGTGCGGAGACGGAGCGGGCCGCGTCGGCGTCGCCGACGGCCGGGAGGATTCTCGTGACCATCCGTTGTCTCACCTGTCTCCGACGAGGGTGTAGGTGCGTTCTTCCTCGGAGATGGTCGTGTCACTCCCGGGCGCGACGAGGGCGAGCCTGACGTTGACGGCGAAGGACTCGGCGAAGGCCACGCGCTGGGTGTCGAGGGTGTTGAGCGCGAAGGTGATCGGCACCGCCTCGGACTCGCGGTTGACCTCGTCGTTCCTGGTGATGGGGGTGAGTTCGCCGACGTCGATGACGCGGGCGTTGCTGACGATCACCCGGGAGATCTCGTTCTCCTTCTTGTCCTGGAAGGTCGCGTAGATGTTGACCGTGGAGCCGGGCCGGATCTTGCCCGCGACACCGGTGGCCGCGTCGATCATGATGGCGATCTCCTGCTCGCCCTCCCGGAGTTCCGGCTGATCGGTGATCATGTCGCTCTGGAGGAGCGACCCCTTCTTCAGCGGGTTGGTCGCGATCTTGCCGCTGAACTCGTCGGTCGCGGTGACCGCGGTCTTCGGCAGCCAGCGCCTGGGTATCCGCACCTTCTCCACGACGCTCTCGTCCAGGGCCCGGTAGGCCGGCACGTTCTTCGACAGGCGGTACGCCGTGACCTCCGGGCCGACCTTCGACTCCACGTCGCTGATCACCGACAGGACGCCCGCGAAGGCGGCGAAGGCGCACAGGACGGACAGCAGCAGCAGGATGACGCCGCGACGCTGGCGTGAGTTCATGGTTGCGGGCTACCTCGTTCGTGGACGTTGGCGTTGGGCGGTTCGTGCGGGCCGCGTGCGGTGGGAGCCACGGGTCTTCCGGTGCGGCCGGCGGCGGCGCTCCTCAGCGCGGCCGGCCGGAAGCGGAGGCCTCCTGACTGACGACGTCGGCGGGTCCGCTGCGGTTCTCCGGCGGTGTCACGGGCGAGGAGCAGAAGACGCAGCGGTCGCCGATCAGTTCGAGGCCGCACCAGCGGCACTCGTCGCGCCGCACCGAGCTGACGAGCTGGTACAGGACGGAGACGTCCGCGATGGACGCGGCGAACTCGACCAGTTTCCCGGTGCCCCACCAGCGCGGCGAGTCCGCCGGGAGCCGCGCCTCCTGGGTGCCCGTCACCCGCCACTGCGTGGCGAGTGTGCCGGTCACCCAGTCCGGGGAGAGCTGGCCGGCGGCGTAGGTGAGCCGGGTGGGGAACTCCGGGCCGGGCAGCGTGCCGCCGTCGCCGATCCTGACCAGCCGGGAGGCGGGGGCGGCGAGCACCCCGAACTGGGTGCCGGGCATCCAGGACTTGGCGTGCTCCTTGAGTCCGACCGGGACGTGGTCGAGTCTGGCGACGGAGTTCAGCAGCGCGCCGGCGTGGATGTAGTGCGCCAGCAGGCGCGCGGTGGCGCCGAGGACCCCGGGGCTGAAGCCGCAGGTGGACAGCTGGCGCATCTGGTGCACCAGGACACCGGTCGCCAGCGGCGGCAGGTCCGTTCCCAGCAGGGCGATGCGGTCGCTCTCCAGCATCGAGCGGACGGTGTGCAGCCGCCGCACGAAGGGGGCGGGGAGGGACGACTGGTACAGCACGACGACGTAGCCGTGCTGCTCGACGAGGAGCTGCGTCTCCGCGAGGGCGGCGTCCAGCGGCTGCCGGTCGGGAGGCGTCAGGACGTGCGCTGTCGGCGTGTGCGGATCCGGCGGTGGCAGCACCAGATCGGCGCTGGTGACAGCTATCGCGGTGGGCATCCGAGGTTCCCCGTTCAAAACTGCTCCGGCCTGCCGAGTTCTATACGGCTCGTCAACTCAGCAGCTTATCCGCGCCTTAAGCGGCAGAGAATACTCACCGAAGACCAGTGGGTGCGCTTCCACCGCTTCCCCGGGCCAAAGGCGGACACAAGGTGACGCAACGCCGCTCCGCCGGCCGCTTCCCGCGCGGGCCGCGGGGAATTCCCCGGACTTCCGTTTTCACCGGCCCACCGCGCGAAGCATAATCAGTTGAATCATGAATTTACACTGTCGGTGACGTCGATCACCCCCGGCACCGACTCGGTCCGATAAAAGGCCAGGTCCCTGACCCGGCACCGGACTGTACCCCCCTTCCCCGCGCACTTTCCGTCATCACGAAGGCTTTGGGCCCGTTTTTGGGCCCACGGGCCCACGCCCCGCTCCCCCCGCCTGCCTAGCCTCACCGGCGTTCGGTCGAAAGCCCACGGCACAGGACAGACACAGGACAGGGGGGCCGTCGCATGGCGCCGAGAGGTGACGGCGGGTCGGGCATACGGTTCGGCGACCGGGGCGCCACCGCCACGGAGTACCTCGGCATGCTCGTGGTGGCCGTCGCGGTCCTCGCCGCCGTGTCGGCCACCGGGGTCGGGCAGGCCCTCGGCGACCGCATCGCATGCGCCGTCGCCGGCATCGGCGGTGGCGGCGGGGGCTGCGGGAGCGAGGGCGGCGACCGGGCGGCGCCCAGGACGGACGCCGACTACGAGCCCACCATGTGCAACACCCACAACCTCTCCGACAAGGCCGGTGCCAGGGGGAGGTTCATGTGGATCGAGTGGGGCGAGGAGTACGGCTTCAGACAGCAGACCCACCGCGCCGGCACCGACGTCAACGAGGACGGCCGGGTCGACGGGGACGACAGGCTGGTCCACATGACCTTCACCGACGCCGCCTCCGTCGGCGCCAAGGGCTCCGTCAGAACCGGCCTGAAGGTCGGCAGGCTGGGCACGGAGGACATCTCGCTCGGCGCCGGACTCAAGGTCACCAACGGCGACACCTGGGTCTTCAGGAGCGAGGAGGAGGCCCAGAGCTTCCGCGACGACATCGAGATGCTGAAGACCTACGAGCTCGCCAACCGGCACGCGGGCGAGGCCAGCGCCGGCAACGCCATCCTCGCCATCTTCGGCAAGGGGCCCATCGCCGAGGAGCATCGGCTGCGCGAACGGCTGGAGGAGCGGATCGGCGACCGGCACATCAGCTACGGCACGATCGGACTCAGCGGCGCCGCCGCGGCCGGGCTCAAGCTCTCCGCCGGGGACGACAGGAAGCTCTCCGCGCGGCTCGGCGGCAACGTGGAGTTCGCCCCCGAGGCCACCGTCACCAACGACAGGTTCCGCGGCACGAAGTCCTACACCTACACCGCCAGGCTCACCTACGGCGGCGGTACGGGCTACGAGGCCGGGTTCCTCAAGGGCGACCACCACGGGGAGACCGCCCGCACCGGCTCGATGACCGTCGTCCGCGACGACGGCACCGGCGAACTGCTGCGCATCGTGATGACCCAGACCGTCGAGACCGGGGGCAGCGGCCACAAGGGGGAGGCCGGCGGGAGCAACGGCGAGGAGGGCGGCGCCAAGCGGGGCGGAAGCGCCTCGGTCACCGACGACTCGGGAGCCTCCGGGATCGAGGTCGTCACCAACATGGTCTCCTTCCCCCCGGGCGCGGAGGGGGACGCCGCCCGCGAGACCGCCCAGCGGTGGCTGGACGGGAACGGGGACGGCACCGCGCCCTTCGCCTACATGTTCGGCGACCACGCCCCGACCACCCGGCCCGGCTCCGACGACCCCTTCGGGCAGCTGATGTTCGACGAGGGCATGTCCAGCAGGATGTCCTACGACGGGGAGACCGAGGCCGCCGCCTACGGCTTCGAGGTGAACCTGGGGATGAGCCTGGGCTTCTCGGTCTCCACCGAGCAGAAGGAGGAGACCCTGGGCGACGCGCGGTTCCTCGGTGCGCCGAGGGACGGCAGGCGCGAGTACGTCCCCTACAGCTACTGTGCGAACTGAACACCCCCAGGCGCCGCCGCGTCCGCTGCCCGGGCCCCGGCCCGGGGAGAGCCGGCCGGGGAGAGCCCGACCAGGAGAGCGAGTACCCGATGAGCACCGTCGCCCGGACCGCCGCACGCGCCCTCCCGGCGCTCGCCGCCGCCGCGCTGCTGCCCCTCCTCGCCGGCTGCGGCGGGCAGGAGGCGGGGAGCGCCGCGGCGCCCGAGGGCTGGGGGACGCTGGAGACAGAGCGGCTCTCCGTGGCCCACCCCCGGGGGTACCGGGAGCTGGGCGAGGCGGAGCGCGGCGAGCACAACGACGCCGCGGCGGTCCTCACCGAGGGCGGCCGGACCACGGGCATGGTCTCCGTCCAGCTCGACTTCATGAAGGCGGGGGACGCCGACATGGCCGCCACCGGTGCGGAGGCCCGCGTCCAGCTCGGCGCGACGCCCACGAGGCGCGAGGAGGTCGAGGTGGAGGGGACGGACGAGGCCCGGCGCGTCGACTACGAGTTCACCTCCGGCGGTGAGCGCGGCACACCCGGCAAGGGCACCCGGATGAGGGGCGTGATGGTGACCGGGCTGGACTCGCGCGACAAGGCCTTCCTGGTCACCGTGGACACCGTCGAGGGCGGGCTGTCCGAGGCGGATCTGGACAGGATCGTCGGCAGTATCAGGGTCCGGTAGGGCGACGGTGGCCGGCCCGGGCCGGCGGCTGCCCGTGGTGATGCCGGCGGTGCCGGCCGCGGGCTGCGGGGCGGCCGCCGTCCTGCTCGCCCCGGCGTTCGCCAGGGCCCTCTGAACTCCTCTCCCGCAGCGCCCCGTCGTGCGTCGCAGACTTCGTCGCACCCCGTCGCGGAGACCGCCCGCGGGCCGCACCGCACCGCGCGCCACCCCCTCCGGCTCGCGGGGCGCGGGCCCGTCCCGGTGTCACGGAAAACTCCGCCCCTCTTGACATCCTCATTGGTCTGAACCATTCTTCCGGCTCAGCACGGTGGCCACCGTCTCCCCACGCGCGCTCACCCCCCAACGCACGGAGGCAGTAGTGGAACGCAGGACGCGAACAGACACCACGGGCGGCGGGAGAGACGCGGCGCCCGGCGCGCGCCGTACCGCGCGCGTCCGCACCAGGATCGTCGCGGCGCTCGGCGCGGGGGCGGTCGCGGCCGGCGCGGTGGCGTTCGGCGGGCTCTCGGGCAGCGCCGGGGCCGCCGAGCCGAACCTGGTGCGCAACGCCGGCTTCGAGTCCGGCCTGAGCGGCTGGACCTGCTCCGCCGGCAGCGGCACGACCGTCTCCTCCCCGGTCCACGGCGGCACCGCCGCGCTGAAGGCCACCCCCGCCGGCAGCGACAACGCCAAGTGCTCCCAGACCGTGACCGTACAGCCGGACTCGAAGTACGAACTGAGCGCCTGGGTACAGGGCTCCTACGTCTACCTCGGCGCATCCGGCACCGGCACCACCGACGTCTCCACCTGGACCCCGGGCTCCTCCGGCTGGCAGCAGCTGAAGACCTCCTTCACCACCGGCCCGAACACCACCTCGGTCACCGTCCACACCCACGGCTGGTACGGCCAGAGCGCCTACCTGGCCGACGACCTCTCCCTCACCGGCCCCGGCGGCGACCCGGGCGACCCCGACCCCGAGCCCCCGGCCGCTCCCGGCGCACCCACCGTCGGCACGACCACCTCCTCCTCGGTCACCCTGAACTGGAACGCGGTCGCCGGCGCCACCGGCTACACCGTCTACCGGGACGGGGCGAAGGCGCTGTCGGTGCAGGGCACCTCGGCGACCGTCACCGGGCTCGCGGCCGCCACCTCCTACGAGTTCCGCGTCAGCGCGGTCAACGGCGCCGGCGAGTCGGCGAAGTCCGCCCCCGTCACCGCCACCACCGCCCGGGCGGGCGACGGCGGCGACAACCCCGGCACGGGCGTGCCCAAGCACGCCGTCACCGGCTACTGGCAGAACTTCGACAACGGCGCGCGGGTGCAGAAGCTGCGCGAGGTGCAGGACCAGTACGACATCATCGCCGTCTCCTTCGCCGACTCCACGGCCAGCACCGGTGAGATCACCTTCAACCTCGACCCGGCGCTCGGCTACTCCTCCGTGCAGGAGTTCAAGAACGACATCGCCGCCAAGCAGGCCGCCGGAAAGAAGGTGATCATCTCGGTGGGCGGCGAGAAGGGCAACGTCATCGTCAACGACTCCGCCTCGGCCGCGCGCTTCGCCGACAGCGCCCACCGCCTGATGCGGGAGTACGGATTCGACGGCGTGGACATCGACCTGGAGCACGGCATCAACTCCACCTGGCTGACGCAGGCGCTGCGCTCGCTGTCGGCGAAGGCCGGGCCCTCCATGGTGCTCACGATGGCCCCGCAGACCATCGACATGCAGTCCACGTCCACGGAGTACTTCAAGCTGGCGCTGAACGTGAAGGACATCCTCACGGTCGTCAACATGCAGTATTACAACAGCGGTTCGATGCTGGGGTGCGACGGCAAGGTGTACTCGCAGGGCTCGGTGGACTTCCTCACCGCGCTCGCCTGCATCCAGCTCGAGGGCGGCCTCGACCCGTCCCAGGTCGGCCTGGGCACCCCCGCCTCCACGCGCGGCGCGGGCTCCGGCTACGTGGACCCCTCCGTGGTGAACGCCGCCCTGGACTGCCTGGCCAGGGGGACCAAGTGCGGCTCGTTCAAGCCCGCGCGGACCTACCCGGGCATCCGCGGCGCGATGACCTGGTCCACCAACTGGGACGCGCTCAACGGCAACCGGTGGTCGGACACCGTCGGCCCGCACGTCCACGCGCTGCCCTGAGGCACCGGCGGCGGCGAGACGGCGGAACAGCGGGACAACGGAACAGCGACAGGGGCCCGGTCCGCGGCGGACGCGGACCGGGCCCCGCGCCGTTCCCGCACGGGCGCCCGGCAGGGCGGTCACCAGGGCAGTTCGCGCACCTGCTGGACGCACAGCACCACGAAGAGCAGCCCGGCCGCCGCCAGCATCACGTTGCTCAGCGGCCCGTTGCGCCACTGGCGCGGAGTGCGGCCGGAGTTGAGCAGCCACAGCAGGGTCCCGGCCAGGAAGGGCATGAAGAAGGCTCCCAGCACGCCGTAGGCGATGACCAGGCCGAAGGGCTGGTCCAGCCACAGCAGGCCCATCGGCGGGAACGTCAGCCACAGCAGGTAGCCGCGGAACGGCCAGGAGCGCTCGCGCTGCCCGCGGGCGACCTCCAGGACGGGGGGCTCGCCGCCGGTGCCCTGCGCCCGTGCCGCGCGCGTACGCTCCACGAAGTCGGCGAACAGCAGGCTGACGCCGTGCCAGACGCCCACCAGGGAGGAGAAGGAGGCGGCGAGGAAGCCGATCAGGAAGAGCTTGGCGGTGACGGCCCCGAAGCGCTCCTCCAGGATCCGGCCCAGGTCCAGCAGCCCCCGGTCGCCGGAGCCGATGGCGGTGCCGGCGGCGTGCAGCAGCTCGGCGCCGACGATCAGCATCGCCACCACGAAGATTCCGGTGGTCAGGTAAGCGACCCGGTTGTCCAGGCGCATCATCCGCATCCAGCCGCTGTCGGTCCAGCCCTTGGCGTTGACCCAGTAGCCGTACGCGGCCATGGTGATCGTCCCGCCGACGCCGCCGACCAGGCCGAGGGTGTAGAGCAGCGAGCCGTCCGGCAGCACCGGCAGCAGCCCGGCGACGGCGTCGCCGAGGTGCGGCGTGACGCGGACCGCCACGTAGAGGACGACCACGAACATCACGCCGACGAAGACCATCATGATCTTCTCGACGACCGCGTAGCGGTTGAACCAGACGAACGCCAGGCCCGCCAGCCCGCACAGGATCGCCCACGTCTTCAGCCCGAGGAAGCCGGGGAAGAGGGCGACCAGCGGCAGCGCGCTGGAGGACATGGCGGCGGCTCCGTAGACGAAGCCCCACACCGTGACGTAGACCGCGAAGTAGGCGGTGGTCCAGGCACCCAGGCTGCGCCAGCCGTCGAAGATCGTCCGGCCGGTGGCCAGGTGCCAGCGCCCGGTCGCCTCCGCCAGCGCGATCTTCACCAGGCAGCCGACGACGGCCGCCCACAGCAGGGTGTAGCCGAACCTGCTGCCGGCGACGAGGGTGGCCACCAGGTCTCCGGCGCCGACGCCGGTGGCCGCCACCACGATGCCGGGGCCGACCAGCCGCCAGCTCGCCTTCCGTTCGGGCGGGGCCGCGGCGGTCCCCGCGGCCGTCCCCCCGGCGGTCTCCGCCCCTTCCGTGCCGCCCGTTCCGTCCCTCTCGCCCGTACTGGCCATGTACGCCCTCCGCTCTCGTCCCCGCAACCGGCGTGGCGCATACAACAGCGCGCCGCCGGTCGGCACAAGAGGGCGTGGCGGTGCGCGCGGGCGCAGGGGCCCTCCGAGGCGTCGGCCGTCACGCCCCGGGCGCCGGTTGCCGGGCCTCGGGCGTCAGTCCAGTACGGCCATGGCGTCGATCTCGACCAGCAGACCGGCGGGGAGGCCGACGTAGACGGTCGTCCGCGCGGCCGGAGGCCCGGTGAGGCCCGCCGTGCCGGCGAGGTACTCGTCGTAGATCTCGTTGAACTCGGCGAAGTGGCCGGTGTCGGTGAGGTAGACGCGGACCATCACCACGTCCTCCCAGCTCGCGCCGCCCTCCCTCAGGACCGCCTCGACGTTGGCGAGGGTCTGGAGGGTCTGCTCGCGCAGGGTCGGCCCCGCCGGGGCGGGCGGCTGCCCCGGGACGGCGGGCAGGAAGCCGACCTGTCCGGCCACCTGGAGGATGTTCCCCTTGCGCACGCCGTGCGAGAAGCGGGCGGGCGGGGCGGTGTGGGCCGGCGGGGTGAAGGCGGTCTTGGCGGGGGTCTTGGCGGGGGTCTGGGCTGGGGTCTGGGCGGGGGTGTCGTTCACGGTCGTCCTTCCGGGTAGGGGGTCCACGGGGTCCCGCTGGGCTCAGAGGGCCCAGGCAGGCTCAGGCAGGCTCAGGCGGCGGGCGGCCTGCCCGCGTACTCGGCGCTGACGGCGTCGGCCGTGCGCCGCACCAGGGGCAGCAGGCGCATGAGTTCGTCGGCGCCCGCGACGGCGGCGGGCGCGGAGACCGAGAGCGCGGCGGCGACCCGGCCGTCCGCGCCGCGCACAGGGGCGGCGACGCAGTTGACCGTCTCCTCGTGGCCGCCCAGATCGGTGGCCCAGCCCTGCTCGCGCACCCGGGCCAGCTCCTTCAGGAAGGCGGCCGGCCCCGGCGTGGAGCGGGGCGTGTGGCGGGGGTAGTCCAGTCGTTCGGCGAGCGCGCGCCGCTCGTCCTCGGGCAGGTCGGCGAGGATGACCTTGGCGACCGCGGCGACGGTGACCGCCACCGGTCTGCCGATGCGCGAGTACATCCGCACCGGGTAGCGGCTCTCGACCTTGTCGATGTAGAGGACCTCGTCCTCCTGCCGCACCGCCAGGTGGACGGTGTGCCCGCACGCCTCGTTCAGCTCGGCCAGGTACGGGTGGGCGACGGCGCGCACGTCGATGTTCTCCACGGCCTCCTGGGCCAGCGCGATCAGCCGCGCCCCCAGGCGGTAGCGCTGGTCGCCCTGGCGGTGGACCATGCCGTGCTCGTGCAGGGTGCGCAGCAGCCGCAGGGCGGTGGACTTGTGGACGTCCAGGTGCCGGGCGACCTGTTCGAGGCCTGCCGGCCCGCGCGCGAGCAGGGGGAGGATGCTCAGCGCCCGGTCGACGGTCTGGCTCATCTGTCTCACGCCTTCCGTGTGGTCCAGCCGGGGGTGAGCCGCAGTCTGCCCCAGGCGGTGTCGTCGAGCGCGGCCAGCCGGTCGGCCAGGGCCCGGGCGGGCGGCTCGGCGAGGTCGCCCGGGCAGGTGAGCGCGGCGGCGGCGGCCAGATGGCCGTGCCGCAGCCGTGCCCGCAGGGGCAGTCCGCGCAGGGTGGCCGAGAGGAACCCGGCGGCGAAGGCGTCCCCGGCGCCGACGGGGTCGGCGGTCTCCACGGACAGGGCGGGCACACGGCAGGAGCCCGAGGAGGTGTGGGCCGCCGCGCCCCGGGCACCGTCCTTGACGACGAGCACGGACGGCTCCGGCAGCAGTTCGCGTACGGCGGCGGACCCCGCCGCGCCCCAGACCGCCCGCGCCTCGTCCGCGCCGGTGAAGACCAGGTCGCAGCGGCGGGCGAGGTCGAGCAGGACGGCCGGGTCCCGCCTCTTCCACAGCCCCACCCGGTAGTTGACGTCGAAGGAGAGCAGCGGCCGCCCGGGCCGGGGCTCGGTCAGCTCGTACAGCAGCGCCAGGCAGCCGTCGGACAGGGCGGCCGTGATGCCGCTGAGGTGGAGGATCCGGCCGGAGTCGGCGGCGGCGCGGTCGACGGTGGCCGGGGACATCGCGGAGGCGGCCGATCCGGTGCGGTGGTAGAGCACCTCGGCCAGGGCCGGGTCGGCGGGCCGCTCGCCGGTGGTGGAGCGCTCGCCGCCGGTGCGGAAGTAGACGCCGGTGGGGCGGTCGGGGTCGCGCACCGCGCGGACGTCCACGCCGTGGGCGGCGATCTCGGCCAGTACGTGGTCGCCGAAGCCGTCCGTGCCCACACGCCCGATCCAGCGGACCCGGTGCCCGGCGCGGGCGAGCAGGCAGGCGGTGTTGGACTCGGCGCCGCCGACGCCGCGGACGAAGACCGGGGAGTCGGCGAGCCGGCCGGGGCCGGCGGGCCGGAAGGCCGCCATGGTCTCCCCCAGGCAGACCACGTCGAAGGGTGCCCCGGCGCGGGGTGCGGGGGGCTCGGGAGGCTCGGGGGGCACTGCCACGGTCGCCCCTCCCTCCCCGGCTTCCGGGCGGCTCGCGGGCCGCTCCCGCCCGGCCGTCCGTTGACCGGGCGTTCGCGGGGATGCTAGACAGCAGCGAGCACTGTACGCAACATGCGTTGCACATATCGCAATACCAGTCCCCGGGTCAGTCCCGGGACCCGTCCCGGAGTCCGGAGTTCACCATGGCCGCCGAGCACCCCGAGCACCCCGAGCACCTCCAGCGTCCCCGGCACTCCCGGCGCACCGGGGACCCCGGGCACGCGGACCCCGTCGTCCGCCTCGCCGACGAGGTCGTCGACCACCGCTTCAAGGGGCTGCCCCCGGACGCGGCCGGACTGACCGTGGGCGAGCTGGCGGCCGAGCGCCGCCCGCTGTTCACCGGCGGCTTCACCACCCCGGTGCTGACGCTGGCCGCCGGGGCGCTGGAGCACAACCTGCGGCAGCTCGGCGCCTACGCCGCCCGGCACGGCCTCGCCTTCGCCCCGCACGGCAAGACCTCGATGTCCCCGCAGCTCTTCCGCCGCCAGCTCGGCCACGGCGCCTGGGGCATCACGGTGGCGGTGCCCTCCCAGGCGCGCGTCTGCCGGGCCTTCGGGGTGCGGCGGGTCTTCCTGGCCAACGAGGTGGTGGACGCCGCCGCGCTGCGCTGGATCGCCGCCGAGCTGGCGGCGGACCCGGAGGCGGTGATCGTCTGCTACGTGGACTCGGTGCGCGGCGTGGAGCTGATGGACGCCGCCCTGGCCCCGGCCCCCGGCTCCTCCCCCGCCCCGCGCCCCCTCGACGTCGTCGTCGAACTGGGCGTCCCCGGCGGCCGTACCGGTGTGCGCACGGCCGACGAGGCCGCCCGGGTGGCACGGGCGGTTGCGGAGGCGGCCTCGCTGCGGCTGGTCGGCGTCGCCGGTTACGAGGGCGAGGTGCCGGACGCCGACGCCGGGCGGGTGCGCGCCTGGCTGGAGGACCTGGTCGCGCTGGCCGCCGGCCTGGACGCGGCGGGCCGCTTCGCCGCTCTGGGGCCGGAGGAGGAGATCGTGGTGAGCGCGGGCGGCAGCGCCTGGTTCGACGTGGTGGCCGAGGTGTTCGGGCGCGTGCCCGAGCTGTCGCGGCCGGTGCTGAGGCTGCTGCGCTCGGGCGCGTACGTCTCCCACGACGACGGCCACTACCACCGCGCGACCCCGTTCAACCGCGTTCCCGGGCAGGGCTCGCTGCTGCCGGCGTTCCGGCTGTGGGCGCAGGTGGTCTCCCGGCCCGAGCCGCACCTGGCGTTCCTCAACGCGGGCAAGCGCGACGCCTCCTACGATCTGGACCTGCCCCGGCCGGTGGCCGTCCGCACCGCCGGCGGCGCCGAGCGGGCCGCGGACGGGGTGGAGGTGGTGAAGCTGGCCGACCAGCACGCCTTCGTCCGCCTCGCGCCGGGCACGGAGCTGGAGGTGGGCGACTGGGTGGCGCTGGGCCTGTCGCACCCGTGCACGGTCTTCGACCGGTGGCAGCTCATCCCGGTCGCCGAGGCGGACGGCACCGTCACCGACTTCGTCCGCACCTTCTTCTGATCCCCTCCCCCTACCCCGCCCCCGAACGGAACCGGAGTCCGCCGTGGATCTCGTCCTGCGCGGCGCGCGCGTCGCCGACGGCACCCCGTCCCCCGCCCACCGGGCCGACGTCGGCGTCGACGGCGGCCGGATCGCCGTGGTCCACCGCGAGGGGGATCCGGGACCGCGCCCCGGCGCGCGGCGTGTGCTGGAGGCGGACGGCCTCGTCCTCGCGCCCGGGTTCATCGACATGCACGCCCACAGCGATCTGGCGCTGCTGCGCGACCCCGCCCACCTGGCCAAGGTCGCCCAGGGCGTGACGCTGGAGGTGCTCGGGCAGGACGGCCTGTCGTACGCGCCGGTGGACGACCGCACGCTGGCGCGGGTGCGGCAGGCGATCACCGGCTGGAACGGGGACGGCTCGGACGTCGAGTTCGACTGGCGGACCGTCGGGGAGTACCTGGACAGGATCGACCGCGGCACCGCCGTCAACGCCGCCTACCTCGTCCCCCACGGCACGGTGCGGGCGCTGGTGGTCGGCTGGGAGGACCGGCCCGCCACGGACGGGGAGCTGGAGAGGATGCGGCGCCTGGTGGCCGAGGGCCTGGAGCAGGGCGCGATGGGGATGTCGTCCGGTCTGACGTACACCCCGGGGATGTACGCCCCGGACTCCGAGCTGACCGAGCTGTGCCGGGTGGTGGCGTCCTACGGCGGCTACCACTGCCCCCACCACCGCTCCTACGGCACCGGCGCGCTGGAGGCGTACGCGCAGATGGTCGAGGTCGCCCGCGCCTCGGGGTGCGCCCTGCACCTGGCGCACGCCACCGTGAACTTCCCCGTCAACGCCGGACGCGCCCCCGAGCTGCTGGCCCTGCTCGACGCGGCCCTGGACGAGGGCGTGGACCTGACTCTGGACAGCTACCCCTACCTGCCCGGCTGCACCACCCTGGCCGCGCTGCTGCCGAGCTGGGCGGCCGAGGGCGGTCCCGACGCGACCCTGGCCCGGCTGCGGGACCCGGCGGCCTGCGCCCGGATCCGGTACGCGATGGAGGCCGAGGGCTCGGACGGCTGCCACGGGGTGCCGGTCGACTGGGACACCGTGGAGGTCTCCGGGGTGACCGACCCCGCCCTGGCGGGATACGTGGGCCGCACGGTCGCGCGGTCGGCGGCCGGGCGCGGCGAGGAGCCGTTCGCGGTGGCGCGGCGGCTGCTGCTGGCGGACCGGCTGGGCACCACCGTCCTCCAGCACGTCGGGGACGAGGAGAACGTCCGGGCGATCATGCGGCACCGCGCCCACACCGGCGGCAGCGACGGCATCCTCGTCGGCGGACGGCCCCATCCGCGGGCGTGGGGCGCCTTCCCGCACTATCTGGGCCGCTATGTGCGGGAGCTGGGCGTGCTGTCGCTGGAGGAGTGCGTGGCGCATCTGACCGGCCGGCCGGCGGCCCGGCTGCGGCTGCCGGACCGGGGGCTGGTGCGCGAGGGGTACCACGCCGACCTGGTGCTGTTCGATCCGGAGACGGTGGCGGCGGGGGCGACGTTCGACGCGCCGCGCACCCCTCCGGTGGGCATCCCCCATGTGCTGGTCGGCGGCGGGTTCGCCGTCGAGGACGGCCGCCGCACCGGTGTGCTCGCCGGCCGCTCGGTGCGGCGCGGCGGCTGACGCCCGGCCGGGGCCGGAGGCGGGGACGGGGCGTCAGGCATCAGGCATCAGGCATCAGGAGGCGTTGTAGGCCACCAGGGAGATCCCCACGTAGTGGACGGCGAAGGCGGCCAGCGTGAGGGAGTGGAAGACCTCGTGGAAGCCGAACCAGCGCGGTGAGGGGTTGGGCCGCTTGATGCCGTAGACGAGGCCGCCCACGCTGTAGAGGAGGCCGCCGACGACCACGCACACCAGGACGGCGACGCCGCCCGCGCGCAGGAAGTCGGGCAGGAAGAACACCGCGGCCCAGCCCATCGCGATGTAGCAGGGGGTGTAGAGCCAGCGCGGCGCGCCGACCCAGAAGACGCGGAAGACGATGCCGGCGACGGCGGCGGCCCAGATGCCCCACAGCAGCAACTGGCCGCGGCCTCCGGGGACGAGCAGGATCGTCAGGGGCGTGTAGGTGCCCGCGATGATCAGGAAGATGTTCGCGTGGTCGAGGCGGCGGAGCACCGCGTTGGCGCGCGGGCCCCAGTTCCCGCGGTGGTACAGGGCGCTGACACCGAACAGCAGGCAGGCCGTCAGCGTGTAGACGGCGCAGGCCAGACGGCCGCGCGGGGTCTGGGCCAGGGCGGTCAGGAAGATTCCCGAGACCAGCACGGCCGGGAACATCCCGGCGTGCAGCCAGCCCCTCAGACGGGGTTTGACGGGGTGGACGAACCCCTCGGCAGCGCGGTCCTCGTGGTCCTCACGGCCGTCGCGGTCGTCGCGGCCGTCGCGGTCGTCGGCGGGCAGAGTCCTGGGGGATTCGGGCACTGCGGCGGTCATGCCTCTCATCGTACCTACGTGACCGTAGGTTTCCCCGCCGCGTGGCCATGCTCACCATACGGCCGTCTGGACAGAATCGCCCCGAAGGCGGAGTATCAAATGAGCGTGGTCGGCACCGGATGAGCAACGCCGCAGCATCCGGGTCGCAGCCCCCACGGGGCCGTGTCTGAAGTACGGACGAACAAAACGGATACACGTGCGGTATCCGGCATGGAACCCTCGACATCTGGAGCGATTGTGGCGCGCAGTACTGCGGCTCCCGGCAACACGACCCCCACCCGTCACCAGGAGCTGACCGCCTGGGTCGACGAGATCGCGGCCCTCACCCAGCCCGACCGCGTCGTCTGGTGCGACGGCTCGGAGGCGGAGTACGACAGGCTCTGCGCGGAGCTGGTCGAGAAGGGCACCTTCACCGAACTCGACCCGATCAAGCGCCCCAACTCGTACTACGCCGCCTCCGACCCCTCCGACGTGGCGCGCGTGGAGGACCGCACCTTCATCTGCTCCGAGAGGGAGGAGGACGCGGGCCCCACCAACCACTGGATGGACCCCGCGGAGATGCGCGAGGTCTTCACCGGGACCGGCGGCGAGGGCGGCGTCTTCCGCGGCTCGATGCGCGGCCGGACGATGTACGTCGTCCCCTTCTGCATGGGCCCGCTGGGCTCCCCGCTCTCCGCGCTGGGCGTGGAGATCACCGACTCCGCGTACGTGGCCGTCTCCATGCGGACGATGACCCGCATGGGCAGCGCCGTCCTGGAGGAGCTGGGCGAGGACGGGCGGTTCGTCAAGGCGGTCCACACCGTCGGCGCCCCGCTCGAGCCGGGCCAGGAGGACGTCCCCTGGCCGTGCAACCCCACCAAGTACATCTCCCACTTCCCCGAGAGCCGCGAGATCTGGTCCTACGGCTCGGGTTACGGCGGCAACGCCCTGCTGGGCAAGAAGTGCTACGCGCTGCGCATCGCCTCGGTGATGGCGCGCGACGAGGGCTGGCTCGCCGAGCACATGCTGATCCTCAAGCTCACCCCGCCCCGCGGCGAGTCGAAGTACGTCGCCGCCGCCTTCCCCAGCGCCTGCGGCAAGACCAACCTGGCGATGCTGGAGCCGACGATCCCGGGCTGGACGGTCGAGACGATCGGCGACGACATCGCCTGGATGCGCTTCGGCGAGGACGGCCGCCTCTACGCGATCAACCCCGAGGCCGGCTTCTTCGGCGTGGCACCGGGCACCGGCGAGCACACCAACGCCAACGCGATGAAGACCCTGTGGGGCAACGCGATCTTCACCAACGTCGCGCTCACCGACGACGGCGACGTGTGGTGGGAGGGCATGACCGAGGAGCCCCCGGCCCATCTGACCGACTGGCGGGGCAACGACTGGACGCCCGCCTCCGGCACCCCGGCCGCGCACCCCAACGCCCGCTTCACCGTGCCCGCCTCGCAGTGCCCGATCATCGCGCCGGAGTGGGAGGACCCCAGGGGCGTGCCGATCTCGGCGATCCTCTTCGGCGGGCGCCGCGCCAGCGCGGTGCCGCTGGTGACGGAGTCCTTCGACTGGCAGCACGGCGTCTTCCTCGGCGCCAACGTGGCCTCGGAGAAGACCGCGGCGGCCGAGGGCAAGGTCGGCGAGCTGCGCCGCGACCCGTTCGCCATGCTGCCGTTCTGCGGCTACAACATGGGCGACTACATGGGCCACTGGCTGGAGGTCGGCGCCAAGGCCGACCCGGCGAAGCTGCCGAGGATCTACTACGTGAACTGGTTCCGCAAGGACGACGGCGGCCGGTTCGTGTGGCCGGGCTTCGGCGAGAACAGCCGGGTGCTCAAGTGGATCGTCGAGCGCCTGAACGGCGAGGCGGAGGGCACCGAGACGCCCATCGGCATCGTCCCGGCCAAGAGCGCCCTGGACACCGACGGCCTGGCGCTGCCCGAGTCGGACCTGGAGTTCCTGCTGAAGGTGGACGAGAAGGTGTGGCGCGAGGAGGCCGCCCTCATCCCCGAGCACCTGAACACCTTCGGCGACCACACCCCGAAGGCGATGTGGGACGAGTACCGCGCCCTGGTCGAGCGCCTGGGCTGAGCGGCCGGCGCCCCTACGGCGGGGGCGGCCGTTTCCGCCCCTTGACGAGCCCGCGGGCCCCGTCCCGGCACAGGATGCCGGTACGGGGCCCGCGGGCTTCCCGTCCCTTGGCCGGCGCCGGTCAGCCGACCTGTGCCAGGCCGAGCGCCCTGGCGTGGGCCTCCATCCGCCCGGCGGCCAGTTCGGCGGCCGCCGCGTCCGAGCGGGAGGTGGCCACGACGAGGGCCTGTCCGGCGAGCGTGTGGGCCCGCTGGTGGAGGGCCGCGACGCGGGAGGCGCCGGCCCCGGCGGCGGACGGCTCGGCCCGCAGCGGGGCGCGCCCTCCGCACAGCCGGGTGACCTGGGCGTCGAGCCGCTGTGCGGCGTCGTCCAGCTCCGCGTCCGGGGTGTGGGCGCGGAGCTCGTCGGTCACGGTCAGCAGCGCGGTCAGATGGCCGGCGAGCCGGTTGTCCAGCTCCTCCTCGCGGGAGCGGCGCGGGAGGAGTCCCTCGGTCCTGGCCGGATCGGCCATGGTGTGGACCGACGGCGTGCGAATCGGTTCGTACATGGGATGGCCTCCTGGCTGATGCAGGAGTCCATCTTAACTTGGACTCTGTCTAAAGTTGTCGCGGGTGCAGGAAGTTTCCCGGCGTCTTCACCCGCTCCCGCCAGGCCTTTTGCGTCCGTCCGGACTCCGGTCGCCCCGCACCGCCAACCGGGCGCGGGCGGCTCCTCGGCGTGCCTCAGTGCTGGCCGTAGCCGTCCAGGAACTTCCCGATCCGCTGCACCGCGTCCGCCAGGTCCTGCGCGGGAGGCAGCGTGACGATGCGGAAGTGGTCCGGCTCGGGCCAGTTGAAGCCCGTGCCGTGGACGACCATGATCTTCTCCGCCCGCAGCAGGTCGAGGACCATCTGCCGGTCGTCCTTGATCTTGTAGACCTGGGGGTCCAGCCGCGGGAAGAGGTACAGCGCTCCCCTGGGCTTCACGCACGTCACACCCGGGATGGACGTCAGCAGGTCGTACGCGGTGTCGCGCTGCTCCAGCAGCCGCCCGCCCGGCAGCACCAGGTCGTTGATCGACTGCCGTCCGCCCAGTGCGGTGGCCACCGCGTGCTGGGACGGCATGTTGGCGCACAGCCGCATGTTGGCCAGGATCGTCAGGCCCTCGATGTAGCTGGCGGCGTGCGTCTTCGGCCCGCAGACGGCCATCCAGCCGCAGCGGTACCCGGCCACCCGGTAGGACTTGGACAGCCCGTTGAAGGTGACGGTCAGCAGGTCGGGCGCGATGGCGGCGGTGGGGGTGTGGGTGGCGCCGTCGTAGAGGATCTTGTCGTAGATCTCGTCGGAGTAGACGATCAGACCGTGGCGGCGTGCGATGTCCGTCAGGCCGCGCAGCACCTCTTCGCCGTAGACGGCGCCGGTGGGGTTGTTGGGGTTGATGATGACGATCGCCTTGGTGCGGTCGGTCACCTTGCGCTCGATGTCGGCGAGGTCCGGCATCCAGTCGGACTGCTCGTCGCAGCGGTAGTGCACGGCGGTGCCGCCCGACAGCGAGACCGAGGCCGTCCACAGCGGGTAGTCCGGCGCCGGAACCAGCACCTCGTCGCCGTCGTCCAGCAGCGCCTGCATCGACATCTGGATCAGCTCGGAGACGCCGTTGCCGATGTAGACGTCCTCGACGTCCAGCTCGATGCCCTTGGTCTGGTAGTACTGCATCACCGCGCGCCGGGCCGCCAGCAGGCCCTTGGCGTCGCCGTAGCCGTGCGCCGACCCGACGTTGCGCAGCATGTCCTCGAGGATCTCCGGCGGGCACTCGAAGCCGAAGGGCGCGGGATTGCCGGTGTTGAGCTTGAGGATGCGGTGACCCGCCGCCTCCAGCCGCATGGCCTCCTCGAGAACCGGGCCCCGGATCTCGTAGCAGACATTGGCGAGTTTCGTCGACTGGATCACCTGCATGACGGCCACTGTACGGACACCTCCGGCGAGGCGCTCCGTGTTTTTCCCCACGTGGAAGCCGTACGGGTGACGCGCTGGCGCCGCCCGTACCGGCGTACGGACCTCCGCAGGGGGCGCCGCGGGGAGCGGCGCCCCGTCCTCACGCCCCGGCGGACGCCCCCACCGTCCGCGCCAGCCGCTCCGGGTCGGCCGTGGGGGCGTCGCACGCGAAGTGCCGGCAGACGTACGCGGCCGGGCGGCCCTCCAGCAGCGACCGGCCGCGCAGCAGCGCGGGCGTGTCCGCGTCCGCGTCGTCTCCGCGGCGCCCGCGGTGTCCAGCGACCCGTGCGCGCCGTCACCGCCGGCCCAGCGCATCAGCACCGCCGGGACGAACAGGGCGTCGGCCACGACGACGGCGGCCATGCCCCAGGAGGT
>NZ_JBKJFM010000064.1:0-31131 GCF_046614825.1 Streptomyces nanhaiensis | reverse complement strand
CGCGGCGTCCCCGCCGGACGGCCCCCGCGCCGCCCGGGCCGCCCGGGCCGTCCGCTCCGTCCGGGGCGCCGACCGCCGCTCCCTCCAGGATCCGCCGGTGCAGCTCGCGCAACTGCGCCCCCGGCCCGACGCCCAGGTCGTCACCGAGCCTGCGGTACGCCTCGCGGTAGCAGGCCAGCGCGTCGGCGCGCCGCCCCTGCCCCGCGAGCGCGAGCATCCGTCTTCGGTACAGGTCCTCGCGGTGGGGGTGCCGGGCGAGGAGCGGATCGACATCCGCGAGCACCCGCTCGTACTCGCCCAGGGCCAGCCGTGTGTCCAGCAGGGCCTCCACGGTCCGCCACCGCTCCTCCTCCAGCCCCTGGCGCGCGGCCGGGACGAAGGGCTCCGAGCAGCCGCTGAGCGCCGTGCCGCGCCAGCAGCCGAGGGCGGTGGAGAGCAGCTCGGCCGCCCGGCCGAACCGCCCCGCCTCCGCCTCGCCGCGGCCCCGCGAGGCGTGGTCGCGGAAGACGGCCAGATCGGTGGTGTGTGCTCCGGACCTGAGCAGGTAGCCGCCGTCGGTGGTCACCAGCGCCTCGCCGTCCGTACCGTCGGCCTCCGCCCGCAGCCGCCGCCGCAACCCGCTGACCAGGTTGTACACCTGGGCACGGGCACTGCCGGGAGGGTCCTCCCACAGCAGGTCGACGATGCGGTCGTGGGGGAGCACGTATCCGGTGTTGAGCACGAGCAGCGCCAGCAGGGATCTCTCACGGCCGGCGCGCGGGCCCAGCCGCGCGCCGTCACGCCGTCGTATCTCCACCGGCCCCAGGATTCCCAACTGCACTCGTACGAGCCCCCTTTCGCGTACCGGACGGCCGCGGCCGGCCGCCGAGACCGGTGGGCCATACCTTCCCCGGCAGTTGTGGCATGTACACGAAGGCGAGGTGTCGGTCCGCCGAGGAACGGGGAACACCGCGCCGGGCCGTACACCGTGCGGGTCCCGGAACCGGTGTCCGCGCCGTCGGCGGCTCCCGCCCTCCGGTCGGCGGCCGAGGTCTCACCCGCGTTCCCGGAGGTACGCCTCCAACTCGGCGGCCCCGGTCAGCATCGCCCGCGAACGGGCGGACAGCCGGCCGTGCCAGTCGCGCAGCACGGCCTCCAGCGGCTCCAGCCCGCCGGCCGCCCGCACCCGGTCTATCAGCGGGGCGATCTGCTCCAGCGGATGACCGCCCCGCCTGAGCTGGTGGACCAGCCGGGCGTCCCGTACGGCGGCCTCGCCGTAGACGCGGTACCCGGTCCGCGGGTCGCGGTGCGGGCGGACCAGCCCGGCGCGCTCCCACTTGCGCAGTGTCGCGGGCCGGATGCCGAGCTTCCCGGCCAGCGGTCCGATGAACGTGCCGCCGGAGCCGGAGCCGGAGCCGGAGCCGGGCCCGTCTGCCGAGTCCCGCCAGGGCGCCGCGCCGCGCCCGGCACCGGATTCCAGACCGCGCAGGGCGCTCTCCACGGCCCGGAGGGTCCGCCGGTCGTCGAGGAGCTGGGCGTGGCTCTCGTCGACGAGGCGGAACGCCTCCTCGTCCGCGCCCTCGTTCACCGCCCGCATGATCGCCGCCGCCCCCTGGTGGCCGTGGCCGGGCACCAGGGCGAGGAAGGTGCGCAGCGCCCGCGCGTGCAGCGGGGTGTAGGCGCGGTAGCCGTGGGGCGTGCGGTCGGCGGCCGGGAGGATGCCGGCCGCCTCGTAGTTCCTGACCGCCTGAGTGGACAGACCGTGCCCGCGCGCCAGATCGACCGGCCTGAGCCGCTTGCCGTCTTGAAGGTTCTGCGCCATTCGGCCGACGATATCGCGGAAAAGTCTCCACCGGCAGTTCAACGATAGCGTTGAGGGCATGGCTACCGACACCAAGGACACCGCCCATGCCGTCGAGGCCGCCGCCGTCATGGGGATGCTCCCCGGCCGGCCCCGGCTGCTCGCGCTGGGCGAGCCCACCCACGGCGAGGGCGCGCTGCTGGATCTGCGCAACGAGCTGTTCCGGCAACTCGTCGAGGAGGAGGGCCACCGGACGATCGCGATCGAGAGCGACTGCGTGGCGGGCCTGATCGTGGACGACTACGTCACCTCCGGCACGGGCACCCTCGATCAGGTCATGGAGAGCGGCTTCAGCCACGGCTGGGGAGCCTTCCCGGCCAACCGCGAACTCGTGCGGTGGATGCGCGCCCGCAACGTCCGCGCCGCCGAGGAGGGCGGACCCGCGTCCGAGCGGCTCCGCTTCGCCGGTTTCGACGGCCCGCTGGAGATCACCCACGCCGCGAGTCCCCGGCAGGCCCTCACCGCGCTCCACGGTTACCTGGCGGCCCATGTGGACACCGACCTGCTCCCCTGCACCGCGCGGACGCTCGACCGCCTGCTCGGCCCCGACGACCGCTGGACCGATCCCGCCGCGATGACGGACCCGTCCCGCTCGGCAGGGCGGTCGGCCGGGACCGGCCGGCTGAGACTGCTCGCCGACGATCTGGTGGCGCTGCTGGAGGAGTGGACGCCGCACCTGATCACGGCGACCTCGCGGGAGGAGTGGGACCGGGCGCGCCTGTACGGGCGTAGCGCGACCGGCCTGCTCCGCTACCACCGGCGGATGGCCGACACCTCGCCGAACCGCCTGGCGCGACTGACGGGCCTGCGGGATTCGATGATGGCCGGCAACCTCCTCGCCCTCGCCGAGCGGGGCCCGGTGTTCGTCCACGCCCACAACGCCCATCTCCAGCGGCGCAAGAGCACGATGCGGATGGGCGGCAGGCCGCTTGAGTGGTGGAGCGCGGGCGCACTGGTGGCCGCCCGGCTCGGGAAGGAGTACGCCTTCGTGGCCACGGCCCTGGGCACGATCCGGCACCGGGGAGTGGACACCCCGCCGCCGGACACCCTCGAAGGGCTCCTGTACGCGCTCCCCCCGGAGCGCTGCCTCGTCGACGCCCGGCGGCTGGCCCCGGCCCTCGACGGCACGCGCCTCGAGCCCCGTGTGTCCCCCTGGTTCGGCTACGCACCCCTGGACCCGGCCCACCTGGCGGACACCGACGGCGTCGTGTTCGTCAGGGACGTCCCGCAGGGCTGACGCCCCGGGCGGCCGGTCCTCCTGCGGCGGAAAGGTCCGCCGCAGGAGGGGGAGGGGCTCGCAGGTCGTGGCGCACGGGCCCTTTCCAGAAGCCCGTACCGCTTCTAGGGTCGGTTCGGTAAGCGCTTTCTGCCGCCGTCGGCCACCGAAGGAGCCCGAACCCGATGCCCCCGGTCACCCAACGCCTCCGCGCCGCCGTCGTCGGCGCCGGAGCCATCGCCACCGTCGGCCATCTGCCGGCCCTCCAAGCCCACGCGGACGAGGTCGAGCCGGTCGCCGTCGTCGACGTGGACGCCGGACGGCTGGACGCCTTCCGCGCGCAGACCGGCACCGATGTGGCGGGCTACACCGACCTGGACCGGATGCTGGAGCGGGAGAGACCCGACCTGGTGCTGATCGGCACCCCGCCCTCCCTCCACCGGGAGCAGACGACGGCCGCGCTGCGCGCCGGCGCGTGGGTGCTGTGCGAGAAGCCGCTGTGCCTCTCCCTCGCCGAGTACGACGAGATCGCCGCCGCCGAGGGAACGGAGGAGCAGGGCGGCCCGTACGCCACCGTCCTCTTCCAGCACCGCTACGGCTCCGGCGCCGTCCACGCCCGCGAACTGCTCGCCTCCGGCGCGCTGGGCGCCCCGCTCGTCGCCCACTGCCAGACCACCTGGTACCGCGACGCCGCCTACTACTCCGTCCCCTGGCGCGGCCGGTGGGCCACCGAGGGCGGCGGCCCCGCCATGGGCCACGGCATCCACCAGACGGACCTGCTGCTGCACCTGCTCGGCGACTGGGCCGAGGTGCGGGCCATGGCCGGACGCCTGGTGCACGACGTGGAGAGCGAGGACGTCTCCACCGCCCTGGTCCGCTTCGAAAGCGGCGCGGTGGCCACCGTCGTCAACAGCGTCCTGTCCCCCCGGGAGGCCAGCGGCATACGCATCGACTGCTCCGACGCCACCGTCGAACTCACCCATCTGTACGGGCACTCCAACGACGACTGGGTCTACACGCCCGCCCCCCACGTGGCGCGGGCCCCCGGCGGAGCCGACCGCGTCCGCGCCTGGCGCACCCCGGCGGCGGACCTGCCCAGTTCCCACACCGCCCAGCTCGCGGCCGTACTCGCCGCCCGGCGCGCGGGCGTCCGGCCGCCCGGCAGCGGCCACGAGGCCCGCCGCACGGTGGAGTTCACCGCCGCCCTGTACAAGGCCGCCTTCACCGGGCGCCCGGTACGCGCCGGCGAGATCGCCCCCGGCGACCCGTACTACACCGCCATGCACGGCGGCCACCCCGACTGGGCGCCGCGCACCTCCCCGGCGGAGGCCGCCCGGTGAGCGCGCCGCTGACCGTCACCCACGTCCACGGCGAGCGGATCTCCGTCTCCTGCGGCGCGGTTGAGCTGATGGCCTACGTCTACCGGCCCGATCCGGACGCCTTCGAGTCCCGCAAGCCGTACGCCCACCCCCTGCGCACCCTGGCCGGCCGCACCGTCACCGGCTACCGGCCCAGCGACCACCGCTGGCACAAGGGGCTGCAGATGACCGCCAGCCACCTGTCCGGGCAGAACTTCTGGGGCGGCAACTCCTACGTTCCCGGCCGCGGTTACCTGCCGCTGCGCGACCGGGTGGGGTGGATGCGGCACGACGCCTTCGACGCGGTGGACGTCCTCGGCCCGGACGGGGACCGGGTGCGCATGGCCGAACGGCTGACGTGGATCGAGAACGGCGGGCGGGAGTGGGCCCGCGAGACGCGGACCGTCGAGGTGCACTCGGCCGAGCCCGAGGAGGGCGCCTGGGCGCTGGACTGGTCGATCCGCCTCACCAACGTCCGCGCCGAGCCGCTGGTGTTCGGCTCCCCGACCACCGCCGGGCGCGAGATGGCCGGCTACACCGGCCTCCACTGGCGCGGTCCGCGCGATCTCACCGGCGGCGACGTCCTCGGCCCCGGCGGCCGGGGCGGGAAGGGGGAGGCCGGCGCCGCGGCCATGATGGGCACGCGGGCACCCTGGCTGGCCTTCACCGCCGAACGCGACGCGGTGGACGCGCACACCACCCTGGTCTTCGCCCACGCGCCCGGGAACGACGGCGCGATCCACGCCTCCCACTGGTTCGTGCGATCCGAGCCGACCCCGGTCGTGGCCTTCTCCTGGGCCTTCTTCGAGGAGTTCGAGCTGCCGCCGGGCGAGAGCTTCGCCTACCGCTACCGCGTGGTGATCGCGGACGGCGCCTGGGACGGCGACCGGGTGGAGTCCTGGCTCGGGGCGCACGGATGGTGAGTGCGGGGATGGCGGGCGCGAGAATGGCGGGCGCGGGGGTGGTGAACGCAGGGGCACCGGGCGCAGGGCCCGCCCGCGGGGCGGCGCGCCGGTGCGCCCGTCAGGTGCGCGCCTCCAGGTCGCGCCGGGTGTCGTCGCCGTACACGCCCTCCTCGTCCCCCCGGATGCCGTACCACTGCTGGTAGCGGGCGACGGCCTCGGCGACCTCGGCGTCGTAGCGGCCGTCGACGTCGCCGCCGGGGTAGACGCCCTGGATCCGCCGCAGCCGCCGCTGGAGCTCCGCCACCTCCGGACCGCTGTCGCCCTCCCGCAGCATGGCGGACGCGGGGCTCCGCGACTGCTGGGAGGCGGGGTTGGGCGGCGGCGCGGCGGACACCGGCGGGGTGGGGACCGGCTGTGCGGGTCCGGGCGGCGTGCCGTCCGGAGCGGTGGCGGGCGCGGAGGGAGCGGATGCCTCGGGGCCGGGAGAGCCGGACGCGGACGGCGTGCCGTCCGGACCGGAGTCCACCGGCTCCGAGGAGGGGGGCGGACCGCCGGACAGCGGCGTACGCGGGTCGGCGGGCGTCAGGACGCCGGAGACCACCAGCAGGGTCGCCAGGGCGGAACCGATCGCGCCGGTCGTCAGGACCAGGGCGGTGGTGCGCGGACCGCGGTGTCCGGTCAGGAAGCCCGTGCGCGGTTCGGGGGGTGTGACGGACTCGGCCGGCGCGGCCGGACCGCCCGGGCCGGAGCCACCGGTCCCCGCGTCACGCGGCCCGCCCCCGGGCACGCCGCCGCCGGGCCGCCGTGGTGTGTCCGGTTCCGGACGGTCCCACGGGCCCAGGGACCGCGGCCGCCCGGCGGCCTGACGGCGAGACCGCGGCCTCGGGTCGGGACGCAACGCCATCTCCCCCCTCCTGTTCCTCCCCCGCCCCGCACGGCGGGCGCGAGGGGGACCGCCGTGCGCCCGCGCGAACGCTCCGCGGCCGGTGCGCACCCCGTCGCGCCGCAGAGTACGCGAACGCTCACGGATGGTCCCCGGAAAGGACCTTACTCGGTCACCGCCGCACCGGAGCCGGTCGTGCGCCGCCGGTGCACGGCTTCTTCACGTCTTCCCCCGCCGGGCCGCTCCCGGACGCCCGGGGCGGTCGGGGCCGTCAGGAGGCGCCGGAGGCATCGAGGTAGACCCATGCGCCGGCGTGCCGCACGAAGCGGCTGTGCTCCTCCAGGACCCCTTCGCGCCCCCGCTCGGTGAAGTGGGCGCGGAAGGAGACGGTCCCCTCGGTGTGGAAGGGGCTGCCGCCGGTGGCGCCGAGGACCTCCAGCCGGCGCCAACGGGTCTGCGGGTCCGGCTCCAGCCGCTCCGGCACGGTGTCCGGGTGCCAGGTGCGCAGCAGGTACGCCCGGTCGCGCACGGCGAAGGCGCTGTAGCGGGAGCGCATCAGGGCCTCGGCGGTGGGAGCGGCGGCCGGGCCCCGGTGGAACCGGCCGCAGCAGTCGGCGTAGGAGGCGGGCAGCCCGCACGGGCAGGGCGCGCCGGGGGAGAGGGGGGAGGGGGCGGGCGAGGCGGAGGGGGCCTTCTGGCGCGGACGTGATCGGCGTCGGGACATGCCTCCATGGTGACCGCCGTACGGGATCCGGTGCGCCCCGGGGCGGACGGCGCCGGGACGGTGGGGCACCGGAACGGCGGAGCGCCACCGGACACGCGGCGGGCCGGGGCGCCCGCGGCCGCGTACGGCGGTACCGCGGGCGCCCCGGCCCGCCGAAGGGGGCCGTGCCTACCGGGCCGCCGGACCCGCGTCCTCGGTACCGGACAGCTGCGCCAGGTACTCGTGGCACTGGGCGGCGCGCCGCGAGTCCTCCTCCATCACCTTGCGGAAGAAGTCGGCGATCTCCTGCTTGCCCGCGTTCTCGGCGTCGCGGACGTACTGTCCGTAGTCGTGTCCGGCCTTCAGCGCGTGGTACTGCACCGAGATCAGGTCGTAGACGACGTCGCTGAATCCGGTCTCGCCGGTTGCCATGTTCATCATCTCCGGGTCGGGTCACATGGATCGGTCCTCCGTGTTTCCCGGTTTCACCTGGGAAAACGGTATTCGTCAGCGAAAGCGGAAAACATCCGGAAGGTGCGGGAGGGCGCGTATGCCGCGACAGGACGGCGGGAAGCGGTCGCCGAAGAGGCCCGGAGGGCGGCGCGCCAAACTGCCCCGCCCGGTGTACGAGAAGGAACTGCTCCGGCTCCAGGAGCAGTTGGTGATGATGCAGGAGTGGGTGCGCTCCACCGGCGCCCGGCTGGTCGTCGTCTTCGAGGGGCGCGACGCGGCGGGCAAGGGGGGAGCCATCAAGCGCGTCACCGAGTACCTCAACCCGCGCGTGGCCCGCATCGTCGCCCTGCCCGCGCCCACCGAACGCCAGCGCACCCAGTGGTACTTCCAGCGCTACGCCGAGCAGTTGCCGGCGGCCGGCGAGATCGTGCTGCTCGACCGCAGCTGGTACAACCGCGCGGGCGTCGAGCGCGTCATGGGGTTCTGCACCGACGAGGAGTACGCGCGCTTCCTGCGCCAGTGCCCCGTCTTCGAGCGGCTGCTGATCGAGGACGGCATCCTGCTGCGCAAGTACTGGTTCTCGGTGAGCGACGAGGAGCAGGAGAGGCGGTTCCGGTCGAGGCTGGAGGATCCGATGCGGCGCTGGAAGCTGTCCCCGATGGACCTGGAGTCCCGTGTCCGCTGGGAGGCGTACTCGCGGGCCAAGGACGAGATGTTCGCCCACACCGACACTCCTGAGTCCCCCTGGTACGTCGTCGACGCGGACGACAAGCGGCGGGCCCGGATCAACATGATCGCCCATCTGCTGTCCGGCGTTCCGTACCACGAGGTCGAGCCGCCGGAGCTGAGCCTGCCGCCCCGGCCCCCGTCCACCGGCTACCGGCGGCCGCCGATGGAGACGCAGACCTGGGTGCCCGACCACGCCGCGACCCTGGAGGGGGCCGGACGGGAGCGGGGCGGCGGGCCGGGCGGCGCGTAGCGGCGCTCCCATGCCGTGTGCCCGGCGTACGGGGGTCACGCCGGGCACACGGGGCCCGCCGGAGGCCACCCGCTTCTCGCGGGCTCCGATTGCGCGGTGCGCGGTCTCGCTCCGCTTCTCCGCGTCCGATGGCCGCCTCCGGGGCCACCACCAGGACACCACGGGCCGGGCCGGGGCGGCAGGGCCGACGGTCCCTCCTCCCGGGGGCCGGCCGGCCCCCGGGAGAGGCGAAAGGGTCCTACCCTTGGAGGCATGGGCGGGGCCGCGGTCACCCTGTTCCTCTGCGGTGACGTGATGCTCGGCCGGGGCGTCGACCAGATCCTCCCGCACCCCGGTGATCCTGCGCTGCGCGAGGCGTACATCCGGGACGCCCGCGCCTACGTCGAGCTGGCGGAGGCGGCCAACGGCCCGATCCCCCGGCCGGTCGGCTTCGAGTGGCCCTGGGGCGAGGCGCTCGCGGCGATCGACGAGGCCGCCCCCGACGCCCGGATCGTCAACCTGGAGACCGGTGTCACGCGCAGCGGCGCGTTCGCGCCGGGCAAGGGCGTCCACTACCGGATGAGCCCCGCCGACCTCCCCTGCCTGTCGGCCGCCCGCCCCGACGTCTGCGTCCTGGCCAACAACCACGTCCTGGACTTCGGCCGCCCCGGTCTGGAGGAGACGCTCGACGCCCTGGCGGACGCCGGGCCGGCGGCGGCCGGAGCGGGGCGGGACCTCACCGCCGCGCGGCGGCCCGCGCCCGTGCCTCTGGGGTACGGGCGGCGGGTGGTGGTCCTGGCCTTCGGCATGCCCTCCAGCGGCATACCGCCGTCCTGGTCCGCCGGTCCCGGCCGGCCCGGCGTGGACGTCGTGGCCGAGCCCTCGCCGTCCGCCGCCGCGGCCGTGGCCGAGCGGATCCGCCGGGTCAGGCGGCCGGGCGACATCGTGGTCGTCTCGGTCCACTGGGGGCCGAACTGGGGCTACGAGGTCTCCCGCGAGGAGACCGGCTTCGCGCACGCCCTGGTCGACGGCGGCGCGGACGTCGTCCACGGCCACTCCTCGCACCACCCCCGCCCCCTGGAGGTGTACCGGGACAGGCTCGTGCTGTACGGCTGCGGCGATCTCGTGAACGACTACGAGGGCATCACCGGATACGAGCGGTACCGGGACGACCTGCGGCTGCTGTACCTCGTCCGCCTGGAGCCGGACGGCCGGACGGCCGGCGTGCGGATGGTGCCGCTCCAGGCCCGGCGGATGCGGCTGCGCCACGCCTCGCCGCAGGACGCCGGGTGGCTGCGGGCGGTCCTGGACCGCGCCGGCCGCGACCTCGGTACGCGTGTCGGCCGCGAGGCGGACGGGACGCTCGTCCTGCGGTGGTGAACCGCCCGCGTCCCTCGGCCGTTCACCGCTCCTCGGCCGCCCCTTCCGGCCTGACGCGGCGCCCGGCGCCGCGTCAGGCCGTCCGCGCGGGGCGCGAGTCGTCGACGGCGAGGGTGACGGCCAGCGCGCCGAGGACGGATCCCATGGCGTACCGCTGGATCCTCAGCCAGGAGGGGTGGCGGGACAGGAGGGCCGCGATGGATCCGGCGGCCAGGACGATGGCCAGGTTCACCGCCAGGCTGACCGCCACCTGGACCGTCCCGAGCGCGAATCCCTGGAGGAGGACGTGCCCGGCCCCCGGGTCGACGAACTGGGGGATGAGAGAGAGGTACATGACCGCGATCTTGGGGTTGAGCAGGTTCGTCGTCAGCCCCATGACGAACAGGCGCCGGGGCGGGTCGTGCGGAACTTCCCGCGGGGCGAAGACGGCCGCCCCGCCCGGCCGGAGGGCCTGCCAGGCGAGCCACGCCAGATACGCGGCTCCGGCGAGCTTCACCGCGGAGTACAGCCCGGGGACGGCCAGGAAGACGACCGACAGGCCCAGGTTCGCGGCCGTGAGGTAGACCAGGAAGCCGAGGGCGACACCGCCGAGCGACACGATCCCGGCGCGCCGGCCCTGGGCGATGCTCCGGGAGACGAGGTAGATCATGTTCGGCCCGGGGGTGAGGACCATTCCCAGGGAGACCGCCGCGACGCCGAGCACCGCACCTGTTCCGAGCATGGCCTGTGTCCGCCTCTCCGGGGGCCGGCCCGCGGCCGCCGGGCCGGCCGCGGGGAGTGCCGCCCGACGAGCGTATGCGCCGACCGTGCATCGATGCAATGTTCAATATTGCTCTCGGTGCAATGAAGTGATTGTCTGGCAGTCGCGGCGGCGGTGCCGGTGGCGGCATCGGTGGCGGCGCGGACGGCAGCGGACGGCAGCGGACGAAGGGAGCCCTCGTGGACGACTACCGGCGGATCGCCGACGGTGTGGCGGCCGGCATCGCCGCGGGACGCCTGAGGCCGGGTGACCGGCTGCCCACGCAGCGGGAGTTCGCCCGGCGGCACGGCATCGCGGGCTCCACGGCCGCCCGCGTCTACCGCGAACTGGCCCACCGGGGCCTGACGGTCGGCGAGGTCGGCAGGGGGACCTTCGTCCGGGCCTCCCCGCGTACGGCGGACCCGGCGACGGCCGAGCCGGCCGAGGCGCGCATCGACCTGGAGTTCAACCACCCCGTGGTGCCCGAGCAGCCGGCGCTCCTCGCGGCCGGGATCGCGCCGCTGCTGCGCCCGGACGTCCTGGAGTCCGCCACGCGCCCGGTCGGTCCCGCGGGCACGGCCGCCGCGCGCAACGCCGCCGCCGGCCTGCTGGCCCGGGGCGGCTGGCGGCCGGACCCGGACCGGGTGCTGTTCGCGGGCGGCGGGCGCCAGGCGATCGCGGCCGCGATCGCCGCGCTGGTCCCGCAGGGCGGACGGCTGGGCGCCGAGGAGCTGACCTACCCGGTGCTGCGGTCCGTCGCGGGCCGGCTGGGGGTGGAGGTCGTACCGCTGGCGGTGGACGGGCAGGGGGTGGTGCCGGAGTCCGTCGCCGAGGCCCACCGCGCCGCGCCGCTGCGCGCCGTCTACCTCCAGCCCGCCGTCCACAACCCGCTGGGCCTGGTGACGCCGCCGCGGCGGCTGGCCGAACTGGCCGACGTGCTGGGCCGGCTGGGCGTGCCAGCGATCGAGGACGCCGTCTGGGCCTTCCTCCGCGACGGGCCGCCGCTGGCCGCCCTGCTCCCGGAGCGCACGGTCCTGGTCGACAGCCTCTCCAAGCGCCTGGCCCCCGGCCTGACCACGGGGTACGCCGTCGCCCCGCGCGCCCTCGCACCCGCCGTCGCCGCGGCGCTGCGCTCCGGGGGGTGGGGACCCGCGCGCTTCGCCCTGGACGCGGCGGGACGCTGGTGGGCCGACGGGGCGGTGGAGGCGGTCGTACGGGCCAAGCGGAGGGACGCGTCGGCCCGCCGGGAGATCGCCGCCCGCCATCTGGACGGCTTCGCGGTGAGCGGCGACCCGTCGTCGTACTTCTGCTGGTGGGAGCTGCCCCGCCCGTGGCGGGCCGACACCTTCGTCGCGGCCGCGGCCCGGCACGGCATCGCGGTCACCCCGGCGGCGGCGTTCGCCGCCGACGGGCTCCGGGCCCCCCACGCCGTACGCCTCGCCCTGGCCTCGCCGCCGCCGGACGTCCTCGCCCGCGCGCTGGACACCCTCGCCGCCCTCGCCCGCTCGGGGCCGGAGGAGGCGTCCGCCGAGTGACTCCCGCGGACGGGCTGCCTCGGACGGTGCCGCCGGAGGGCCGGTGCGCGGGGCCGGTACGGGAGAGGGGCCGGTGCGCGCTCTCCCCGGGCAATGTGGGTGGCGGCCACCGGCGTGCCGGCGACCCTGTGGCTCCGGCATGTTCGAGTGACCTGCGTCACGGCCTACGGTACGGGCATCGATTGTCAGGTCCCTTTCAGGCGTAAGGACCCCCCTCATGAGAGCCACGAACCTCCTGCGCCGCGCGGGTGTGCTGCTGGGCACGCTCGCGCTGGCGTTCACCGGGCTGTCCGCCGCCCCGGCGGCGGCCGCCGAGCTCGAACGCGTCACCGGCTTCGGTTCCAACCCGGGCGCGCTGACCATGTACCGCTACATCCCCGACGACCTGCCGGCCCGCGCCCCGGTCGTCCTCGTCCTGCACGGCTGCACCCAGGACGCGCCCGGCTTCACGGCCACCTACGGCTGGCGCACCTACGCCGACGCGCGCGGTTTCGCGCTCGTCGCGGCCCAGCAGGAGACGGCCAACAACAGCTCCCGCTGCTTCAACTGGTTCCAGAGCGGGGACACCTCGCGCGACCGGGGCGAGATGCTGTCGCTCCGTCAGATGGTCTCCCACACGGTGAACGCGGTGGGGGCCGACCCGTCCCGGGTGTACGTCGCCGGGTTCTCCGGCGGCGGAGCGATGGCCGCGAGCGCGCTCGCCGCCTATCCGGACGTGTTCGCGGGCGGCGCCGTGCTGGCCGGCGTGCCGCACGGCTGCGCCACCAGCATGGTCGGTGCCTTCGGCTGCATGAACCCCGGATCCACGAAGACCGCCGCCCAGTGGGGCGACCTCGTCCGCGCCCAGAACCCCGGATACGGCGGCCCGTGGCCGTCGGTCGCCGTCTGGCACGGCACCGCCGACACCACGGTCGTACCGGCGAACGCGGACGAACTGGTGAAGCAGTGGACGAACGCGCACGGCACGGACGCCACCGCGGACGGCACGGCCTCGCTGCCGGGCGGGGTGACGCGGCGGGACTACGGGTCCTCCGCCGGCACCGTCGTGAGGGACTACCGCGTCTCCGGCATGGGGCACGCCGTCCCGGTGCGCCCGTCGGAGGGCTGCGGCACCGCGGGCGCGTACACCGCCGACCTGATGTGCTCGACGGCGCACATCACCGCCGACTGGGGCCTTGGCGACGCCGGCCCCGGTGACCCGGGCGACCCCGGAGAGCCCGGCGACCCGCAGACGCCCGCCTGCTTCACGGCGAGCAACTACACCCATGTGCAGCAGGGCCGCGCCACCGCCCGCTACGGCTACGCCTACGCGGTCGGCTCCGGTGACGCGCTGGGGCTGTGGAACGTCTACACCGTCACCTCGCTCACCGAGACCGAACCCGGGTGGTACGAGAGGACGGCCTCCTGCGGCTGAGAGCCGCGGGTGCGCCCGTCGTACGGCGCGCCGTACGACGGGCGCACCGCTGCCCGGCGGCCGGTGACGCTCACCGAAAGCCGGACACGCCGATGCGCGACTCCGCCGGGGCCCGGCCCGCTGATGTACCTGGCGGCGCTTCACCACCTCCCCGCGGGGGCCGGACAGGCCGTGGACACGCTTCGGCGGGAAGCCGTTCCCGGTGTTCCCGCGCCGATCGCCGCCGCACTCCGGGGGGGCGGGCGTGAGCGCCGCCCGGCCGTGCGGCTCCGGGCGGCGCACCCCGGAAACCTCTGGTATGCCTTGAATGCCGCGAAATTCTCGAATGTCGTGGACAACGCTCGAACAGGACAAGGCGAACTGGAGATCATCGTGTCCGAACGCAACACGCTCGCTCGCAGCCTGCACGACCTGGGGATGGGCGCATGGTTCGGCGGCTCCCTGATGGGTGCCGTGGGGCTCAACGGCGTCGCCAGGGAGTGGGAGGACGCCGCGACCGGCGACAGGATCGCGAGCATCGGATGGGCGAAGTGGACGCCGGTCAACGGACTGGCCATCGCCGCCCACCTGGCGGGCGCCGTCTCCCTGCTGGCGTCCAACATGTACCGCGTGGAGCACCAGCGGGGTGTCGGAGCCTCCTCGGCGATCAAGACCGTCCTCACCGGCGCGGCCCTGGCGGCCACCGCCTACAGCCGCGTCATGGGCAAGAAGCTGGAGATGGCCACCTCCTCCGACCCGGAGAAGGCGGCCGGGGCCCAGCACCACCCGGCCTCCGTGGAGGACGCCGAGCGCCAGCTGCGCTGGGCCCAGTGGAGCATCCCCGTACTGACCGGCGCGCTCACCGTCGTCAGCGCGCTCCAGGGCGAGCAGCAGAAGCCGGTCGAGCAGAAGGCGGGCATGCTGCGCAAGGCCGCCGCCCGCCTGGACATGGGCTGATACGGGTTACCGGGTACCGGGCCACACGGTGCGTCAGCGGCCCGCGGCGTTCGCCATGAGGCCGCCCCGCACGGCCGTCGGCGTACCGCCGCGGGCCAGCGCGCGCTGCCGGTGGTCGCTGGGCGAGGTGCCGTAGGCGACGCGGAAGGCGCGGCTGAAGGCGGAGGGGTCGGTCAGACCCCACCGGGCGGCGACGGCGTGGATGGGCGTGCGGTACAGGGCGGGGTCGGACAGGTCCTGCCGGATGCGCCGCAGCCGCTGGTCGCGCAGGAACGCCGAGACGGTGGAGTCCTCGTCCCGGAACAGCCGGTGCAGATGGCTCAGGGAGATGTGGTGCGCCGCCGCGATCGCGGGCGGGGACAGGTGCGGGTCGTGCAGGTGCCGGCGTATGTAGGCCTTGACGCGCAGCAGCAGGGCCCGCCGCTGGTCCTCCGGCGGCAGCGCGTGGTCGCTCTCCAGGGTGTGGGCGAACAGGGCGGACAGCAGGTCGACCGCGACCGCGGCCAGCCGGGGCCCGTCGGACGGCCGGTAGCGGGCGGAGTCCGCCGCCACCGTGGTCAGGAACTGCGCCAGCAGAGCTCCCATCCCCTCCCGCGCCGACAGCCGGTGGCGGGTCAGCCCGGCCAGCCGCTCCGGCGGCAGGTGCAGCAGGTCCCGGGGGACCTCCAGCCCGATGCCGCTGTACGGGCCGTCGCCGTCGCCCGCCCACATCTCGCACGGGCGCGAGGTGTCCAGCACGCACAGGGAACCGGGACCGTAGCCGTCCGCGCGGCCTTCCCGGACGACCCTCAGCCGCCCCCGCAGCGGCAGGGACACGTGGACGGTGCGCGGGTCGTGCCGCCGGACCAGTTCCGGGGTGCGCCGCAGCACGACGGGCCGGAACTCCGCGGGCCACACCGTCACGGCCCCGACGCTCAGCACGCGCACCCGGGCCCGGAAGTCCGCCCGGTGGGGGCTGTCCGCCTCCAGGGGCGCGTGGGCCCGCCGGACCAGTTCGCGCCAGCGGTCGAACCGCTCGGCCGCGGGCACGTCCTCGCTCGTGAACGCCGTCTCGTACACCATGTGCTCCTCCTTCTCCCCGGTCGTGTCTCCCGCCGCCGGCCCGGCCGGAGCACACCGGTCCGTCCGGCCATGCCCGGCACCGAGTCTCGGGGGGCACGGGTTGTCAGGCAGGCCCGTTCCGCCGCTCCGGACAATCCGCGGCAGGCGCGCGGCGCCTGCCGGGGCGGCCGAAGACGTGACCGGGCGCGGACTTGTCGGCCGGTCGCGGGGGGCCTACGGTGGCGCCCGGCCGCGGACGCTGCGGGCGGACGCGGTGGGGGAGGACACGCGATGGGGCGCCGGGAGAAACCACTGGATCCGGCCGCCGGCCCGGTGCAGCGGTTCGCCGTCGAACTGCGCGAACTGCGCCGGGCGTCGGGCGGCACCACCTACCGGGCGATGGCGCAGCGGGCGCCCTACTCGGCGGCGACCCTGGCCGAGGCGGCGGCCGGCCGGAGACTGCCCACGCTCCCGGTCGCCCTGGCCTACGCGCAGGCCTGCGGCGGCGACCGTCAGGAGTGGGAGGAGCGCTGGCGCCGGGCGTCCGCCGACGCACTGGCCCAGCCATCCGGCACGGAGGACGGCGCCGACGCCCCCTACCCGGGGCTGCGGCGTTTCCAGCCGGAGGACGAGAAACGGTTCTTCGGGCGCGAGCAGCTCACCGGCGACCTCGTGCGCCTGGTGGGGGAGGGCCGGTTCACGGCCGTCGTCGGCGCGTCCGGCAGCGGAAAGTCGTCGCTGCTGCGCGCGGGGCTGATCCCCGCCCTGCGCTCCGGCACCGCCGCGGTGCGGCCGGCCGCGGTCCGCGTCTTCACCCCCGGCCCGCACCCGATGAGGGACCACCCCCGTCTGCTCACGCCGGCCTCCCACGCCCCCGACGCGGACACGGTGGTCGTCGTCGACCAGTTCGAGGAGGTCTTCACCCTCTGCCGCGACCCCGGGGAGCGCAGGGAGTTCATCGGCCTGCTGCTGGCCGCGCGCCGCCCCCGCAGCCGGCTGCGGGTCGTCGTCGCGGTCAGGGCGGACTTCTTCGGCCACTGCGCGGGCCACCCCGACCTCGCCGACGCCCTGCGGGACGCCACGCTCCTGGTCGGGCCGATGACCCCGGCACAGCTGCGCCGGGCCATCGTCCGCCCGGCCGCCGACGCGGGCCTGATCGTCGAACGCGCACTCACCGCGAGACTGGTGGACGAGGCGACGGGCGAGCCCGGAGGGCTGCCGCTGATGTCCCACGCGCTGCTGGAGACCTGGCGCCGGCGCCGCGGACGCGCGCTGACCCTGGCGGCCTACGAGGCCGCCGGCGGCATACGCGGCGCCATCGCCCAGACCGCCGAGGCCCTCTACACCCGGCTGGACCCCGAGCAGGCCGCCGCCGCCCGCAGGGTCCTGCTGCGGCTGGTCAACCCCGGCGAGGGCGCGCCCGACACCCGGCGCCCCACCGACCGCGGCGAGCTGGGCGCGGACGGCGCGGGCCGCACCGCCGAGGCGGAGGTGCTGGAGCGGCTGGCACGGGCCCGTCTGGTCACCCTCGACGGCTCGACGGTGACCCTGGCGCACGAGGCGCTGATCGCGGCCTGGCCGAGGCTGCGCGGCTGGATCGAGGCGGACCGGCGGCGGCTGCTCGTCCACCGGCAGCTCACCGAGGCCGCACAGGTCTGGCACTCCCTGGACCGCGACACCGGAGCCCTCTACCGGGGCGCCCGGCTCGCGGCGGCCCGGGACCGGCTCGGCGGCGCGGGGGCCGGCCTCACCGCGCTGGAGCGGGAGTTCCTGCTGGCCAGCGAGGCCGCCGAGGAGGCCGAGGCGGAGGAGGCCCGCGCCCGGACCATGCGGCTGCGGCGCCTTTCGGTGATGCTGTCCGCCCTGCTGGTGCTCTGCGCGACCGCGGTCGCGGCGACCTTCCAGCAGTACTCGATCGCCCGTGAACAGCGCCGCGTCGTCACCTCGCACGAACTGGCCGCCCAGGCGGACTCGATGGCCGGGGAACGCCCGGAGGCGGCGGCGATGCTGGCCCTGGCCGCCTACCAGCGGGCCGACGTCCCCGAGACGCGCAGCAGTCTGCTGTCCGCCTACGCCCGCCACCGGGCCGACCGCTTCGCCGCACACGCCGGCACCGTGTCGGCTATGGAGTTCTCCCCCGACGGCCGCACCCTGGCCACGGCCGGGGACGGCCACGGCGTCAGACTGTGGGACACCCGGGCCCGCCAGATCGACGCCACCCTCGCCGGCCACACGGACCGGGTGAACGACGTGGGCTTCTCCCCGGACGGCCGGCTGCTGGCCACCGCGGGCGACGACCGCAGCGTCAAGCTGTGGGACACCCGGGCCCACCGGGTGGTCGCCACCCTCACCGGTCACACCGGCCAGGCGACGACGGTGGCCTTCTCGCCGGACGGCCGCACCCTGGCCACCGGCGGCGGCGACGGCGCCGTACGGCTGTGGGACGTCGCGAGGCAGCGGCAGTCGGCCGTCCTGTCCGGACACACGGGCGAGGTGACGGCCGTCGCGTTCTCCCCGGACGGCGGCACCCTGGTCACCGGCGGCGCCGACGCCACCCTGCGCATGTGGGACACCGCGTCGGGCCGGGAGACCGCCACCCTCGCCGTCATGAGGAGCGCGTCGACGGGGCAGCGGAGTCCGGTCTACGACGTTGCCTTCTCCCCGGACGGCCGCACCCTGGCCGCGGCCGGCACCGAGATCACCCGGCTGTGGGACACGGCCACCTACCACTACCGGAAGACCGCCGCGGTGACGGGCCGCCGCGAACACGCCCACCGGGAACTGGCGTTCACCCCCGACAGCCGGACCCTCGCCGTCACCGGCGCCGACGGCACCGTCCGGTTCTGGGACACCGCCGACCACCGCACGACCGCCACCATCACCGCAGGGGAGGAGCCGGCCGCCTACGAGACGGCGCTGTCCCCCGGCGGCCGCGTCCTGGCCGCGGCCGACGGCGGGGGCCGGGTGCAGCTGTGGGACACCGCCACACAGCAGCGGACCGCCGTCCTCGGCGCCGCCGCGCCGTTCTCCAGGCTCGCGGCGTTCTCCCCGGACGGCCGCACCCTGGCCACCACCGGTTCCGCCGACGGGGCGGTGGAGCTGTGGCGGGCGGACGGGCACCGCAGGCTGCGCACCCTGGGACACGGAAGCGACGTGCACACGGCGGCGTTCTCCCCGGACGGCCGCACCCTGGCCACCGGTTCCGCCGACGGCACGGTCCGGTTGTGGGACGCCGCCTCCGGGCGGCGGCGGTCCGCCCTCACCGGTCACACCGACGCGGTGACGGCCGTCGCCTTCTCGCCGGACGGCCGCACCCTGGCCACCGGTTCCGCCGACGACACGGTCCGGCTGTGGGACGCGGGGGAGGGCCGGCAGGCGGCCGTCCTCAGACGGCACACCGACCGGGTGCGCGCGCTGGCCTTCTCGCCGGACGGCCGCACCCTGGCCACGGCCTCCGCCGACCGCACCGTACTGGTGTGGGAGGTGGGCGCCCGGCGGGTGCGGATCTCCCTCACCGGCCACCTGGGCCCGGTCACCGGCGTGGCGTTCGCCCCGGGCGGCCGTCTGCTGGCGACCGCAGCCGGGGGGCGCGTACGGCTGTGGGACACGGCCTCGTACCGCACCGCCGCCACCCTCACGGGCCATCCCGACGGCGCGGAGCACGTGGCGTTCGCCCCGGGCGGCGAAACGCTGGTCACCGCGGGGGCGGGCACGATCCACCTGTGGGACACGGCCTCGTACGACACGGCGGCCACACTCACCGGTGACGGGGAGATCTCCGCCATGGCCCTGAGTCCGGACGGCCGGACGCTGGCCACCGCGGGCGAGGAGAAGCGCCTGTGGCGGATCGACGCGGGCGAGGTGGCGGCCGAGGTCTGCCGGGCGAGGCGCACCCACCGGTGGTCCGAGCTGGTCTCGGACCTGCCCGCCGCCCCCTCCTGCCCCTGAGGCCCTGGCCCGGGGCGGCCGGCGGCACGGGACCGCCCGCGCGCCGCGCGGCTCTTTACGTGGGTGTCATGGACGGATAAATTCTTGATGCCGCAACAACTTGCTGAAAAATTGCGGCAGTTGTTTCAGAGTTGTCGTTCCACCGCACTGCCCGGCCGGGTCCCGAGGCGCGTCAGGATCCGGTCCTCACGGGGGTCCACGCGGATACGCCGTATCCGCGCCGACGACGACCGCCGCGGTCGCCGATGCCGCGGCCCTGCCCTGGAGACGCGCATGAAGAGCAGTACATCCCCACCACCACGGCGCTTGCCGGCGGTGGCCGCCGCGGCGGTCGCGGCCGTTCTGGCGACCGGCCTGCCGGCCCTGCCGGCGGCGGCGTCGCCCGGCGAGGCGGGCCCCGGGGCCGCGCCCGTCGCGGCGGAGGCCGGGAACACCGCGACGGTCTTCTACTACACCGGGACCAGGGACTGGCCCGAGTACAACCTGCACTGGGCGCCGGACGGCGGGCAGTGGACGGCCGTGCCGGGGACGGCGATGGAGGCGGCCTGCACGGACTGGGTGAAGAAGACCGTCGATCTGGGCAGCGCGTCCGGGCTGCGGGCCACCTTCAACGACGGCTCGGGGACCTGGGACAACAACGGCGGGCGGAACTACGACCTGGGCACCGGGAACATCACCGTCAGGGACGGCGCGGTCGCCCACTCCGACCCCTGCGCGGGCGCCGAACCGGAACCGGGCGGGGGCGACGGCGGGGGGAACGGTGAGGAGAACACAGCCACGGTCTACTACTCGACGGCCGCCCTGGGCTGGTCCACCGCCAACATCCACTACCGGCCGGACGGCGGCTCCTGGACCGAACCGCCCGGCGCCGGCATGGAGGCCGCCTGCGCCGGCTGGTGGAAGCACACCGCCGACCTGGGCGGCGCCACCTCGATGAAGGCCGCCTTCAACAACGGCAACGGGATCTGGGACAACAACAACGGGGCCGACTACACCATCGGCGCGGGAGTCGCCACCGTCGAGAACCGGACCGTCACCGAGGACGCCGCGGACCCGTGCGCCGGAGAGGAGCCCGACACGCAGGCCCCCGCCGCGCCCGAGGGGGTGACCGCGAGCGCCGACGGCACCTCGGTCGTGGTCTCCTGGGAACCGTCCACCGACGACCGGGGGGTCACCGGCTACCGGGTGACCCGCACCGGCGGCACCGGGGGCACGGTCGTCACCGACGTCGGCTCCACCGTCTTCTCCGACACGGACCTTGAGGAGAGGACCGCCTACGCCTACACCGTCAGGGCCGTGGACGCGGCGGGCAACGTCTCGGCCGCCTCCTCCGAGGCCAGGGCCACCACCGGCGAGAGAGCACCCGCGCCCGCCCAGGGCAGGCCGCTGGGCACCGACCCGCGCAAGGACCCGATCTACTTCGTCCTCACCGCCCGCTTCAACGACGGCGACGCCTCCAACAACCGCGGCGGGAACCAGCACGAGAAGTCCGGCAACGCCGCCAACGACGACCCCATGTTCCGCGGCGACTTCAGGGGCCTGATCGACAGGCTCGACTACATCAAGGGGCTCGGCTTCTCCGCCGTGTGGATCACGCCCGTGGTCCTCAACCGCTCCGACTACGACTACCACGGCTACCACGGCTGGGACTTCTACCGGGTGGACCCCCGCCTGGAGTCCGCCGGGGCCTCCTACCAGGACCTGATCAACGCCGCCCACGCCAAGGGCATGAAGATCTACCAGGACGTGGTCTACAACCACTCCTCCCGCTGGGGCGCCAAGGGCCTGTTCACCCCGACCGTCCACGGGGTGCGCGACAGCCAGTGGAGCTGGTACTACGACGAGCCGAACGAGGGGTTCGAGTACGACGGCCTGACGGTGGACCCGAAGTCCGGCAAGGCCCACTACAACGGGGACCTGTGGTCGACCGCGGAGCCCGCCGGCAACACCTGCCTGAACTGGGGCGAGCCCACCGGCGCCAGGAGCCCGGAGGGTTACACGATCTACAACTGCCAGTGGCCCAGCCCCACGTCCGGCATGTTCCCCCGGGCCCTGTACCACGACTGCTGGATCGGCAACTGGGAGGGCGAGGACTCCCGCTCCTGCTGGATCCACGAGGACCTGGCCGACTTCGACACCGAGAGCGCGGCCGTGCAGAACCATCTGATCGGCGCCTACAACAAGTACATCGACATGGGCGTGGACGGCTTCCGCGTCGACACGGCCGTCCACATCCCGCGCACCACCTGGAACCGCCGCTTCCTGCCGGCCATCCAGGAGCGCGTCACACAGCGCTTCGGAGCGGAGGCGGCGAGGAACTTCTTCGTCTTCGGCGAGGTCGCGGCCTTCGTCAACGACAAGTGGAACCGCGGATCGGTCAACCACTCGGCGCAGTTCTACACCTGGAAGGAACGCAAGGAGTACGGCGCCGACGACGCCGGGGCCGCGCTGGAGATGTACGAGTGGGAGCAGGCGCAGGGCCCGGCCGGGCAGCCCACCTCGGACAACGCCTTCCTGCGCGGAAACAGCTACCACACCCCGGACCACAGCCGGTTCTCGGGCATGAACGTCATCGACATGCGCATGCACATGAACTTCGGTGACGCCCGGAACGCCTTCCACAACGGCAGGGACTCCGACGACAGCTACAACGACGCCACGTACAACGTCGTCTACGTCGACAGCCACGACTACGGCCCCAACAAGAGCGGCGAGCGCTACACCGGCGGCACCGACGCCTGGGCGGAGAACATGTCGCTGATGTGGACCTTCCGCGGCATCCCCACCCTGTACTACGGCTCGGAGATCGAGTTCCGGAAGGGGGCGAAGATCGACTGCGGGCCCACCTGTCCACTGGACACCACCGGCCGTGCCTACTACGGCGACCACCTGGCCGGGAGCGTCAGGGCAACGGACTTCTCGGAGGTGGTCTCGGCCACCGGGGCGGTCGCCGAGACCCTGGACAAGCCGCTGGCCAGGCACGTGCAGCGGCTCAACCGGATCCGGCGCGCGGTACCGGCCCTGCAGACGGGCCAGTACTCCACCGAGGGGGTCAGCGGCGAAATGGCCTTCAAGCGCCGCTACACGAGCGGCTCCACGGACAGTTTCGCGCTGGTCACCGTCACCCACGGCGCCACCTACACCGGCATTCCCGACGGCACCTACACCGACGCCGTCACCGGCGACGTGCGGCAGGTCACCGGCGGCAGACTCGCCGTGGACGCCCCCGGCAAGGGCAACCTGCGCGTCTACGTCCTGAACGGCACCGGGAAGATCGGGGCGGACGGACCGTATCTGAAGTGATTCTTCCGTGTGCTCCGGACGGGCCCTTCCGCCCGTCCGGAGCACACGGGGCGCGGGGAGTGCGGGGAGTGCGCGGGCGTCCCCGGCCGCGGGCGGTCCCCTCGCGGGGGCCGGCGTTCTCGTGACGGTCACGGGATCTTCCCGTTGCGCTGTTGGCAGGGACATGTCCATGTGGGAGGCTCCGCATATCGAACAACCGTTGGCAGTCCCTGATCCGGGGCTTACCGAAAGGACATCCCCACATGTCCCGCTCCCGTGGGTCCGCGGCCGGAGGCATAGCCCTGGCCGCGGCCACCCTGCTGGCCGTGGCCGCCCCCGCCTCCGTCTCGGCCGCCCCCGCACCCGTGTCGCCCGCCGCGGGTCCGGCCTCCGTGTCGGCCGACGCCTACTACGCACCCGCCGAGGGGAAGACCGGCGCCGCCCTGAAGGCGGCGCTCAACGACATCATCAGCAAGCAGACCAGACTCTCCTACAGCCAGGTCTGGGACGCGCTCGGAGACACCGACGAGGACCCCTCCAACCCGGACAACGTGATCCTGCTGTACACCGGCCGCTCCCAGGCGAAGTCCGAGCACGGCGGCGATCTGGGCGACTGGAACCGCGAGCACGTGTGGGCCAAGTCCCACGGCGACTTCGGCACCAGCACCGGACCCGGCACCGACCTGCACCACCTGCGCCCCACGGACGTACGGGTCAACAGCATCCGGGGGAACAAGGACTTCGACAACGGCGGCAGCGCGGTCTCCGGTGCCCCCGGCAACTACACCGACGGCGACAGCTTCGAGCCCCGCGACGCGGTCAAGGGCGACGTGGCCCGCATGATCCTCTACATGGCCGTGCGCTACGAGGGCGAGGACGGCTTCGCCGACCTGGAGCCCAACGACCGCGTGGGCAACGGCTCGGCGCCGTACCACGGGCGTCTCGGCGTCCTGAAGCAGTGGCACCGCGAGGACCCGCCGGACTCCTTCGAGCGGAACCGCAACGAGGTCATCCACGACGAGTACCAGCACAACCGGAACCCGTTCATCGACCGCCCCGAATGGGTCGAGGCCATCTGGTGAGACCGGCGCATCGGCCGGGCCGCCGCTGAGAAGGAGGGCGGGGGCGCCGCGGCACCGTTCCCACCGGTCCGCGGCGCCCCCGCCCTCACGCCTTCCCGGGTCCGTTCGCCGCGGTGCGCTCCCGCCTCGCGCCCCGCGGCCACCGCCGGCGGCGGGGCGGGTGGACGGCCCGGCCGATGCGGCGGCCGAGCAGCAGGTAACCCAGCAGCGCGCCGCTGGTGTTGAGGATGACGTCGTCGATGTCGAACGCCCGGCCCGGCACGACGGCCCCCTGCACCAGTTCCACCGCGACCATCACCGCCGTGGTCAGCAGGACCACCCGCAGCAGCCCGCGGGCGCGCGGCCAGGCCACCGGGAGCAGGACCCCGAACGGCACACCCAGGGCGATGTTGCCGCCGAGCTGTTTGACGGTGTCGCGGAACGCGGGCTGGTTCAGGTAGTTGCGGATGGAGTCGCCCGGCCGCAGATTGCTGTGCGTCAGCGCCTCGGAGGCGTACGACGGTGTCAGGGTCAGCCTGGCCAGGACGACGGCGAACAGCACCGTCGCCGCCAGGGCCACCACCATCACCAGCGCCCGCACCAGGGGCGAGCGGGGTGCGGCGGGCTCCTCGTGCGGTGTGTCCCGCGCCGGTCCGGTACTCGCGCCCCTCGACAGGAGACCGTGCCTCATCCGCTGCCACCCCCGGTTTCTGACGGTTCGCCGGCTGGAACGGCGCGGTCACCGCGCCGTGGTCGCCGGATACCCGGAGTAAGGGCCGGTATGCGTGCCTCGCCGGACGGGGCCTGATCGCGTACGAGGGCCGGGTGCCGCACGCGGCCGGGCGGGGAGGGACGTTGGTCCCTGCGGGATGTTCCCTTTCGGCCCTGTGGCGGATGCGCCGGGACGGGCAGCATCGTCATGCGGCTGTGGGGAGCCGCAAGTGGGGGGAGAGGTCGAAGCGGCCCGGGAGGAGCGGCCCGGGCCGCCTCGCCGTGCCCGGGCCGCTCCTCCCGGGCCCATCCGGCTCCGTCCGGCCTCTCGGCGCCCCTGTCCGGCCGGTGCGGCGATGCTGCGCGAAAATACCCCTGGGGGTATTTGCCATCCCTCCACCCCCTGTTCTATCCTCGGCTCTGTAATACCCCCCTGGGTATATCGGGAGGTGTCGGTCGTGTCCGGAGGAGCGGACCCGAGGCCGCCTGTCGCGATCCCGGCGCACGGCGGGCGGAACGCCGACGGCCCGTGCCGGAAAACGGCCTGACCATCCGCCCGATCGGGGTCCGCACAGGGAGGTCCGTACAGGGAGGGGCCGCCGGACGCGGCGGTCTCCGACGGCTCCCACCCGGGCCGCCGGCCTCCTCGCCCCGAGAGGCGGGCCCCCGGCTCACCGGCACATCCGCACCCACGCAGACGGGAGCACTCCATGTCCCCCAGAACCAACCCCGGCACCAACCCCGGCGCCCCGGACCGGCGTGTGCTGATCGTCGGCGGCGGCAGCGCCGGCATCAGCACCGCAGCCCGCCTGCGGCGCGCGGGGGTCCGCGACATCACCGTGGTCGACCCCTCCGACGTCCACTGGTACCAGCCGCTGTGGACGCTCGTCGGCGGCGGCCAGGCGCCCCTGCGCATCACCGGCCGGCCCGAGGCCTCCGTCATGCCCCGGGGAGTGCGCTGGATCCGGAAGGCGGCCGAGGCGGTCGACCCCGGCGCCCGCACCGTCACCCTCTCCGACGGCACCGAGGCCGGCTACGACTTCCTCGTGATGGCCCCCGGCATCCAGCTCGACTGGAACGGCGTCCCGGGCCTGGCCGAGGCGGTCGGCCGCGACCGCGTCAGCAGCAACTACGCGCCGGAGTACGCCCCCCGCACCTGGGAGCTCATCAAGGGCATGCGCTCGGGCACTGCCGTCTTCACCCATCCCGCCACCCCCCTCAAGTGCGGTGGGGCGCCCCAGAAGATCGCCTACCTGGCCGCCGACCACTGGCGCAGGAAGGGCGTCCTGGACCGGATCAGGGTGGTACTGGTGATACCGGACCCGGCGCTGTTCAAGGTGCCGGTCTGGAACCGGGAGCTGGAACGGGTCGCCAGGCGGTACGGCATCGAGGTCAGGCTGAACACCGAGATGACCGCCGTCGACGGCGGCCGGCGCACGGTGACCCTCACCGACCGCGCCGCCGGGACCGAGGAGACGCTCGGCTACGACATGCTGCACGCGGTGCCGCCGCAGAGCGCCCCCGACTGGGTCGAGAAGAGTCCGCTGGCCGACCCGGCCAGTCCCCACGGCTTCGTCGAGGCGGACAAGCACACCCTGCGCCACCCCCGCCATCCGGAGGTCTTCGCCATCGGCGACGTCGCCGGCCTGCCCACCTCCAAGACCGGCGCGGCCGTCCGCAAGCAGGCGCCCGTCGTCGTCGGCAACCTGCTCGACGCCATGCGGGGGGCCGAGCCCTCGCACCGGTACGACGGCTACACCTCCTGCCCCCTGGTGACCGCGCGGGACAGGATGCTGCTCGCCGAGTTCGACTACGACCTGAAGCCGGCGCCGAGCTTCCCGCTGATCGACACCACCAGGGAACGCCGCGACATGTGGCTGTTCAAGCGGTACGGCCTGCCGCCCGTGTACTGGCGCGGCATGCTCACCGGCCGGCTGTGACCGGCCGCCCCTGACCCGCGCGGCCCGGCCGCCCCGTCCCCGATGAGGGACGGGGCGGCCGGGCCGCGCGGTCCGCCGGGTCGCCCGCGCCGGGCGCAGGGGAGGGCCGGGTCAGAAGGAGGGGAAGCCGGGCGACGCGGGCCCGAAGGACGCGGAGGAGGGCGGGGGCGTGAGGGTGCCGGGCGCCGTGGGAGCCTCGCGCTCGGCCAGGGCGGCCTGGTCCAGGAGCCGCCGGGCCAGTTCGCGCGCCTCCCGGGTGGTGAGCGCGGCCCAGGCCCCCGGCGCGCTGCCGCTGCCCGGGCCGAGATCCAGGGTGACCCGGCTGATCGGCCGACCCGCGGTGGGCAGCCGCAGACACTTCACGGTGATCCGCCGGTCGCAGGAGGTGATCATCGGTGTTTCGCCGGCCGGCTGGGGAAGCACCCGTCCTGTCTCCGCCACTGTTCCCACACCTTCCATCTCATACCGCTCATAACGCAGGGGCACAGTGGGTAGCGCTGTCCGGGCCCGGGATGTTCCCGCTTGCCGCTTGCCGCTTGCCGCTTGCCGCGCGCCGGAGCCGGCCGGTCCCGCGCGCGTACGGCCCGCCGGTCGCACCGACGGGCCGTACGTCCACCCGTGGCCGCCCCGGGGAGGGGCGGCGGCCTCAGGCCGCCGCGTCGGCCAGCCACAGGTCGGGCCCGAAGACCTCGTACCGGATCTCCCGGGCCGGCACACCCGCGCGCAGCAGTTGCTCGCGGACCGAGCGCATGAAGGACAGCGGACCGCACAGGTACACGCTCGCGTCGGGGTCCACCTCCAGACCGCCGAGGTCCATCACCCCCTCGCGGGCGCCGGGCTCCTCGGCCCCGGGCCGCTCGTACCAGAACACCGAGCGTGCGCCCGGCAGCCGCTCCACCAGCCGGTCGGTGTCGGTGCGCAGCGCGTGGTCCCCGGGGGAGCGGTCGGCGTGCAGCACCGTCACAGGACGGGTGGAGCCGGTGACGGCGAGGTGTTCGAGCATGCCGACCATGGGAGTGCAGCCGATTCCCGCGGAGACCAGCATCAGCGGCCGGTCGGACCGGTCCAGCACCACGTCGCCGAAGGGGGCGGACAGGGTGAGTTCGTCGCCCGCCCGCACGGTGCGGTGCAGCAGGTTGGAGACCTCGCCCTCCGGGGCGCCGTCGCCGTGGACCCGCTTCACGGTGATCCGGCGCGTCCGGTCGCCGGGGGCGGAGGAGAGGCTGTACTGGCGCAACTGGTGGACGCCGTCGGGCATCCGCACCCGCACGCTCACGTACTGGCCCGCACGGGCGGCGGGCGCGGGCGCCCCGTCACAGGGGCGCAGCATGAAGGACACCGTGTCGGGGGTCTCCTCGCGCCGCTCGACCACCGTCCACCGCCGCCAGGGGTGCCCCGGCTTCACCTGCGCCATGAGGTAGAGGCGGGCCTCCTGCGCGATCAGGGCACCGGCCATCAGCCAGTACACCTCGTCCCAGGCCGCCGCCACCTCGGGGGTGACCGCGTCGCCGAGCACATCGGCTATGGCGGCGAAGAGGTACTTGTGCACGATCGTGTACTGGTCCTCGGTGACGCCGACGGCGGCGTGCTTGTGGGCGATGCGGGCCAGCAGCGTGTCGGGCCGGGTGCCGGGCTCGGCGACCAGGGCGCCGGCGAAGGCGGCGATGGAGCCCGCCAGCGCCCGGCGCTGCGCGCCGCTGGCCTGGTTGCCGCGGTTGAACATGCCGTCGAGCAGCTCGGGGCGGTCGGCGAACATGGTCGCGTAGAAGCGGGTGGTGATCTCGTCCAGCGCCCTGCCAACGGCGGGCAGGGTGGCACGGATCACCGAGGCCGATTCGGCGGAAAGCATGACGCTCCTAAGGGGGCGGGGCAGGGGGTTCGTCGGCCGCCGGAGCGCGGCCACAACCTGTCTAGCAGCGGCGGGACGCGCTTTCGGGCGCCGAGCGGCGATCAGGGCCGAAGGGCCCCGCCGCCCGGGACGTACGGCCCCGGCCGCCGCCTCCGGGGCGGGGACGTGCGGCCCCGGGACGGCCCGCGAGCGCTGCCCCGTACGGCCCGCAGCCCGCGTCCGCGCCGGTTTCCCGGACGGGATCGCGGGGGACGCACGGGATCACAAGGCGCCCGCGGCGTCGCGCGGCACCGCGTCTGCTGCCCGACGCCGGGCTCCACCGGGTGCCGGCGCCGGGCCGCCGCCTGCTCCCGGGTTTCCACGCCGGCGGTGAACTCCCGCGCCTGCCGGAGGCGTTCGGCCGTCCGGTCCCGACCGGCCGCCGCGCGGGGACGAGGGCCGGGGAGGCGGTGAGGTTTCTCACCTGCCCGGACGAAACCCGTGTCCGCGCCCGGAAGCCACCCCGCCGTCTGTTCCCATGGGCGGGCGGCAGCGGCGTACGGCGCGGTCGGAGACCGGCGACCGGGGCCCTTCCGTGGAGGTGGGACGCCCCGAACGCCGCGGTTGCCTTGGTCGCGGCATCTGGGAGAAGGTTGCCGGACGGCAATTCTCTGTTCGGCGTCCCACCCGGCGTTCCGTTCAGCGTTCATCCAGCAGGAAGGTGGTGGGGCCCGCGGCGCGCGGGCTCCCGGTTGTGACGATCTCCGAGGACTCATCTGCCCGGCCGCGCGGCGCCGGCTCCGGCGCCGCGTGGGACGACGCGCCCTGCGCAGTGGTGGCGGTGGATCCGTCCGGCGCGGTTACGGGGGCCAACGCGACCGCCGCCGGACTCCTCCCGGACGCGGTGCCCGGCGCACGGCTGGTGGAGGCGGTGCCGCACTGGCTGGCCGACGCCCACCGGCGCCTCACCGCGTCCTCCGCCCCCGGCCCCGGGCCCGGACAGGCGCCCAGGGGCGAGGCCTGCGGGCGGAGCCTGCGGGCGCACCCGGCCCGCGGCGGGAACGGCGACGTGGTGTGGTGGCTGATCGACGACACCGAGCTGCGCCTGGCCGAGGACGCCCTCAGGAGCGAGCGGGAGCGCACCGCCTTCCTCGCGGAGGTGTCCGAGACCCTGTCGGCCACCCTGAACGTGGAGCGGTGCATGGAGGCGACCACGCGCCTGGCCGTGCAGCACCTGGCGGACGCGGCCGTGCTGATCGCCCCGGCGGCCGGGCACAGGCTCCCGGTCACCTACAGCACCCCCGGAGGCCCGGTGCACGGGACGGTCGACGCGGACCCGCAGACGGTGCCGGGGCTGAGCGAGGCGCTCCAGGGGTTCCCGCCGGTGCCCTCGCGCTGGATCGACCCCGCGCTGCTGCCCGACTGGGTCGTACCGCCGGAGTTCGACGGGCCCGCGGGGTCGGTGGTGGTCACCCCGCTGCCCGGCCACGGCGTCCCGGCCGGGGCACTGGTCCTGCTGCGCCGCACCGATCACGCCGTGTTCAGCGAGAGCGAGGAGACCTTCGCGAGGCTGTTCGCCGCCCGGGCCGGGGCCGCGCTGTCGGCCGCGCGCCTGTACGCCGAGCAGGCCCGCATCACCGACACGCTGATGCGGGAGCTGTTCCCGCCGAAGCTGGGCCAGGTGCACGGGGTCGAGTTCGCCGGCGGTTACCGGGCGTCGGAGCTCAAGGAGTGGGTCGGCGGCGACTTCTACGACATCCACCCCGCCGCCGAGCCGGACCAGGAGTCCCTGATCGTCCTGGGGGACGTGTGCGGCAAGGGACTCGAGGCGGCCGTCCTGACCGGGAAGATCCGCAACACGCTGCACGCGCTGCTGCCGATGGCCGACGACCATCCGCGCATGCTCGGCCTGCTCAACGGCGCGCTGGTGAACTCGCACCACACCCGCTTCGCCACCCTCGTACTGGCCTCCGCCGCCCGCGCGGACAACCACGTCAGGCTCCGGCTGACCAGCGCCGGCCACCCTCCTCCGCTGATCGTGCGCGCGGACGGGAGCGTGGAGGAGGCCGACACCCGCGGGTCGCTGATCGGTGTGCTGCCGAAGACCAGGGCGCGCACGGCCACGGTCGAGCTCGCGCCGGGCGAGACGTGCCTGCTGTACACCGACGGCATCACCGAGGCACGCGGCGGTCCCCTGGGCTGCGACATGTTCGGGGAGCGCCGGCTCAAGGACGTACTCGGGGAGTGCGCGGCCATGCCGGCCGAGGCGGTGGTCGAACGCGTCCAGATGCTCGCCGGTCAGTGGGTCGGGGGGAGAAGCCACGACGACATGGCCGTCGTCGCCATCACCGCGCCGCGCACCGTGCACCTCAGCGCGGTGGACGGCCACACCCGGGGCAGGTACACCGCATGACCGCTCACACGGACCACCTCTCCGCCGCCGCCGGATCCACCGGATCCGCGGCCGATCCGCGCGCGGCGCGGGAGAGACTGTGGCACGCCGTCCGCGAGGGCGACGAGTACGCGGCCTCCGAATCGGTCTTCGCCGCGCTGGACGCCGGCGCGGACCCCGAGACGGTGCTGCTGGACGTCATCGCTCCCGTCCAGCGGAAGGTGGGCACCGAGTGGGCCGCCGACCGCGTCACCGTGGCGCAGGAGCACGCCGCCACCGCCATCAACGACCGGATCATCGCCGCGCTCGCCCACCGCGTGCGCGGCGGTGCGCGGCCCGGCGCCGGTGCGGGCCGCGTCACGGTCGCCTGCGTGGACGGCGAGTGGCACGCCCTGCCCGCCCGGCTGCTCGCGGAGGTGCTGGCGCTGCGCGGCTGGCAGGTCGACTTCCTCGGCGCCCAGGTCCCCGCCCCGCACCTGATAGCGCACCTGCACCGCACGGGACCCTGCGCCGTCGCGCTGTCCTCCTCCATCGCCACCCGGCTGCCCACCGCCCACGCCGCGATCACCGCCTGCCAGGCGGCCGGCACCCCGGTCCTGGCCGGCGGC